>DASYIU010000190.1:0-12265 GCA_035997285.1 Methyloceanibacter sp.
GCCCGGCCTCAACTTCCGTTGGCCCTACCCGATCGAGGAGGTCGAGCTGCCGAAAGTGACGCGCGTCAACCGCATCGAGATCGGCATGCGCGGCTCCTCCGACAGCCGCGATTCCTCGAGCACGATCCGCGACGTTCCCGAGGAAAGCCTGATGCTGACCGGCGATGAGAACATCGTCGATGTCGACTTCGTCGTCTTCTGGCGGATCGCCGACGCGCCGGACTATCTGTTCAACATTGAGGACCCGGAAGGCACCGTGAAAGACGTGGCCGAGAGCGCCATGCGCGATGTCGTCGGCCGGAGCGATATCGAGCCCATTCTCACCGAGGCGCGCGCCCAGACCGAAGCGGACGTGCAGGCCCTGATGCAAAAGATTCTCGACGGCTACGGCGCCGGCATCCAGGTCACCCAGGTGCAGCTGCAGAAGGTCGACCCGCCACTCCAGGTGATCGATGCCTTCCGTGACGTGCAGGCGGCGAGAGCCGACCAGGAGCGCCTGCAGAACGAGGCACAAGCTTACGCCAACCGGATCATCCCTGAGGCCAAAGGCGAGGCCGAGCGCATTCTGCAGGCCGCGCAAGGCTATCGCGACCAGGTCATTGCCGAGTCCAAGGGTGAGGCTGACCGCTTCCTCAAGGTCTACGAGCAATACAAGAAGGCGCCCGAGGTGACCCGCAGACGCATGTTCATCGACACCATGCAGAAGGTGCTCGGCGACACCGACAAGGTGATCATCGACGGCAAAGCGGGTACCGGCGTCGTGCCCTATCTTCCACTTTCGGAATTCGGCAAGCGGCCCGCGCCGACGGCGCCGGAGGGCCAGCAATGAGCCGCACTCTCACCCTCAGCCTCGTCGTTCTCGCGCTTGCCGCGTTTGTCGCCTATCTGACCCTGTTCACGGTCAGTCAGACGCAGCAGGCGCTGGTTCTCGAGTTCGGCAAGCCGAAGCGCGTGATCTCCGATCCGGGGCTGCAATACAAGATCCCGTTCATCCAGAACGTCGAGTTCTTCGACAAGCGCATCCTCGACATCGACACCGCCTCGCAGGAGGTGATCGCCTCCGACAAGAAGCGTCTCGTCGTCGATGCCTTCGCCCGCTACAAGATCGTCGATCCCCTGCTGTTCTTCCAGAGCGTACGCGACGAGCGCATTGCCAGCTCGCGCATCGGTGCGGTGCTCGAGGCCTCGCTCAGGCGCGTGCTCGGCGGCGCCACCTTCGCCTCCGTCGTGCGCGACAAGCGCGAGGAGCTGATGCGCACGATCCTGGCGCAGGTGAACCAGGAGGCGACGCCCTTCGGCGTCAAGATCGTCGACGTCCGCATCAAGCGCGTCGACCTGCCTGAGGCCAACATGCAGGCGATCTACCGGCGCATGCAGACCGAGCGGCAGAGGGAAGCCGCCGAGTGGCGCGCCGAAGGCGAGGGCGCCTCACGCCGCATCCGTGGTACGGCCGACCGCGAGGTCACCGTGATCAAGGCCGACGCCACCGGCGAATCGGAGCGCACCCGCGGCACCGGCGATGCCGAGCGGAACCGAGTCTTCGCCGAGGCCTTCGGCCAGGATCCCGACTTCTTTGCCTTCTACCGCTCCATGCAGGCTTACGAGGGGGCGTTGAAGGGGGGCGACACCAGGCTCCTGCTGAGCCCCGAGTCCGAGTTCTTCCAATATTTCAGCAATGCCAATGGCAAGGCCGGCAAGGAAGGCGCCCAAGCCCCGGGCGCGCAACCGTCAGGCGCCCCCACCGTAAAGCCGTCCTCTCCAAGCGAGGAGGGCCCAAGCGAGGTGCCGGAGCAGGGCGCCGCTGTGGATAGCGGGAAGGTGCCGGAGCGTAACGTCTCGGCCGGCGCGATCCCCTTGCCGGCGCCGCAGGCACCCTAATTCCGTGAGCCGGGCACCATCCGAGATGCCTCTGGCGCAATGAGCGATTTTGCCGTCGCTGTTGGCCTCGTTCTCGTCATCGAAGGATCGCTCTGGGCGTTGTCGCCCACGCTCGGCCGCAAGCTCTTGCAAGCGGCGGCTGAGATGCCTGAGCTCTCTTTGCGCATGGCTGGCGCCCTGGCGGTTGCCGCCGGTGTGCTCGTGATTTGGATCGTGCGCGGCTAGGCCCCATGCCGGTCCGCGACGGTACGTGCTTTACCATGCCGATTTCCGCTAAGATGGCGGCAATTGAGGGTCTGAGCGGCAAGCAAGCCCGGAGTATTCGATCGATGCCACAGCGAAGCAATCAGCCCACAACGCCCGGCCTTCTGCCGCGTCTTCGGCGTTCGTGTTTCATGGCGGCGGGCGTCGTGGCAGTGCTTGCCCACGCGCCGCTCCTGACCACTGCGAGCTTCGCCCGCGGCCCCGATTCCGTGGCCGATATCGCCGAAGGCCTGCAGGACTCGGTGGTCAACATCTCCACCACCCAGACGCTCAAAGGGCCGGCGAAAAGCAACCCCACGGGACCGGGCCCGAAGGGCTCGCCCTTCGAGGAGTTCTTCGACGATTTCTTCGACGACGAGGACAAAGAGGGTCTGCCGCGCAAGGTGAGCTCGCTCGGCTCGGGCTTCGTCATCGACCCCTCCGGTCTCGTCGTCACCAACAATCACGTCATCGAGGGCGCCGACGAAATCATCATCAACTTCACCGACGGCAGCAAGCTCAAGGTCACCAAGATCCTCGGCCACGATCCGAAGACCGACCTCGCGCTTCTACAGGTCGAGCCCAAGAAGCCGCTCAAGGCCGCCACCTTCGGCGACTCCTCCAAGATGCGGGTAGGCGACTGGGTGATGGCGATCGGCAATCCCTTCGGCCTCGGCGGCAGTGTGACGGTCGGCATCATCTCGGCCACCAAGCGCGACATCAATGCCGGCCCGTATGACGACTTCCTGCAGACCGACGCCGCCATCAATCGCGGCAACTCCGGCGGTCCTCTGTTCAACATGGACGGGCAGGTCATCGGCGTGAACACGGCGATCATCTCGCCGAGCGGCGGCTCGATCGGCATCGGCTTCGCCGTTCCCTCCAACAGCGCGGTGCAGGTCGTCGATCAGCTCAAGCAATATGGCGAGACGCGGCGCGGCTGGCTCGGCGTGCACGTGCAGAACGTGACCCAGGAGATCGCCGACAGCCTGGGCATGGCGCAGCCGAGCGGAGCGCTCGTCGCCAATGTGTCGCCCAACAGCCCGGCTTCTGCCGCCGGCCTTCAGCCAAGCGACGTGATCCTCAAATTCGACGGCCAGCCGATCGAGAATATGCGCAGCCTGCCCCGCGCCGTGGCCTCGACGGCGATCGGCAAGAGCGTTCCGGTCGAGCTTCTGCGCAAAGGCCAGACCGTGGATGTTAACGTGACGGTTGGGCGGCTGCCTGAGGACGAGGAGGCCGCAGATGGAGCAGGGAAGAACGGTGGCGAAGAGGAGCAGGAGACCAAGCCCGAGCGCGAAGAGCTGCTTGGTCTCTCCATCGCGCCGCTGACCGAGGAGCTGCGCAACCAATACGGCATCGGCAGGGCGGTCGAGGGCGTGGTCATCACCGAAGTGAAGCCGGACAGCCCCGCGGCGCAAAAAGACGTGAAGCCCGGCGACGTGATCGTCGAGGTGACCCAGGAAAAGGTGAAGCAGCCACAGGACGTGCGCGCCCGCTTGCTGGCGGTCAAGAAATCGGGGCGGCGATCGGTCTTACTGCTGCTCTCCGACGCCAAGGGCGAGCTCCGCTTCGTTGCCGTGCCGACGAGCTAGGTGACTGTCCGGCCGAAGGCAGTTCTCATCGCTGGGCCGACGGCGAGCGGCAAGTCGGCGGCTGCTCTTTCGCTCGCCTCTGCCTTGCGCGGCACCGTCATCAATGCCGATTCGATGCAGGCCTACCGCGGGCTTGCGATTCTGACGGCGCGGCCGTCCGACGCCGACATGAAGCTCACGCCGCATCGCCTTTACGGCATCGTGCCGGCAAGTCAAGCCTATTCAGTCGGCAGCTGGCTCGCCGATGTCGCCGCCGCGATCGCCGAAGCGCAAGGCCAGGGGAGGGTGCCGATTCTGGTCGGCGGCACCGGCCTCTATTTTAAGGCATTGCTCGAGGGGCTGGCGCAAGTCCCCGATGTCCCGGTTGAAGTCCGTGCCTATTGGCGTGAGCAGTCCAAGGCGCTCGACGCTAAGGGCCTCCACGCGGCGCTCGCTGCCATCGATCCGGCCATGGCGGGGAAGCTTCGGCCGGGCGATCCGCAACGGATCGTGCGCGCCCTCGAAGTGATCGACGCTACCGGCGTCTCGCTCATCGAGTGGCAAGGCGCCACCACGGCCCCGGTGCTCGGCCCTGAGGGCGTTCTGAAGCTCGTGATCGCGCCGGAGCGGGAGCCGCTTTACGCGCGCATCGATGCGCGCTTCGACAGCATGATCGAGGCGGGCGCCATGGACGAAATGCGGGCGCTTCTGGCGCTTGGTCTTGACGACGGTCTTCCGGCGATGCGCGCCCATGGTGTGCGTGAGCTTGCGGCCTATCTTGCTGGAACGAGCAACCTGGAAGAGGCGATAGTCAAGGCCAAGACCGAGTCCCGCCGCTACGCCAAACGGCAGATGACGTGGGCAAGGCGCTACATGGCCGACTGGGAGTGGTTCCCTGATGCGGCCACGGCCGTCGACGCCGTGACCACACGACTTGGCGACTGAATACCGGAAGCCGAATTTTGCTCCCGCTCCCCCCTTGTGGGGCAGCACGCGCGCCCCATCAGCCGCGCGGAGGGGAGTGTTCCACGAGTCTCTCCTTCAAACCCCCCTACCTATCCCTCCCCCACAAGGGGGGAGGGGAGAGCAAAGCGTTGCCATTCGAGCAAAAGCCGCTCCAGTGTGGTGGCAGTTACACCGTGACTTGTGTGCCGATCTCGACCACGCGGTCGGTGGGAAGCTGGAAATAGCTCGACGCGTCGTCGGCGTTCCTGGCGAGGATGATGAACAGCCGGTCCTGCCACACCGGCATGCCCGACCGTGTGTCTTGCCGCACCGACCGCCGCGACAGGAAGAACGACGTCGACATGATGTCGAAGCTCAGGCCCTGCTTTCGCGCAATCGCCAGCGCCTTCGGAATGTTGGGCGTCTCCATGAAGCCGAAGCGAATGATCACGCGCGTGAACAAAGTGCCCAGCGGCGCGATGCTGACGCGATCGACGTGGGCCACACGGGGCATGCTCTCGGTAATGATGGTGAGCACGACGTTTTGCTCGTGCAGCACCTTGTAATGCTTGAGGCTGTGCAGAAGCGCCGTGGGGGCGCTGTCGGAGTCGGCGGTCAGGAATACGGCGGTGCCTTGAACCTTATGCGGTTGGTGCTTCTCAAGACTCTCGATCAAGCTATCGATCGGGGTCTCGAGCCGCCTTGTCTTTACGGTGAGGATGCGGGCCCCTTTGCGCCAGGTGAGCATGACCACCATCACCATGGCGCCGATCATTAGAGGTACCCATCCGCCCTGGAAGACCTTGAGCAGATTGGCGCTAAGAAACGTCAGATCGATGAGGAGAAAAGGAACCATCAGCGCCGCTGCCCCCCATAGCGGCCACTTCCAAGACTTCCACACGACAATGAGAGCCATGATCGCGGTCACCACCATGGTGCCGGTCACGGCGATGCCGTAGGCCGAAGCGAGCGCTCCCGAAGACCTGAACTGCACGACGAGGAGGAGCACGCCGATCAGGAGCAGGGTGTTTACGCGGGGGATGTAGATTTGCCCGAACTGCGCCTCCGATGTGTGGCGGATTTCGAGGCGAGGCAGGAGGCCGAGCTGGATCGCCTGGCGTGTCAGCGAATAGGCGCCTGTGATCACCGCCTGGCTCGCAATCACCGTGGCCGCCGTGGCGAGCCCCACCATGGGAAGCAGCGCCCATTCGGGATAAAGCCGAAAGAAGGGGTTCTCGATCGCGGTCGGATCGGCGAGGAGAAGCGCGCCCTGGCCGAGATAGTTGATGGTGAGCGCCGGCAGAGCGACCGTGAGCCACGCCATCTGGATCGGTCCTCTGCCGAAATGGCCGAGATCGGCGTAGAGGGCCTCTGCACCCGTGACTACGAGAAACACCGCGCCAAGCGTCAACAGGCCGATGTAACCATGGCTCAAGAGAAAGCCCACGCCGTGGACCGGATTGAACGCCGCGAGCACGCCTGGGTTTTGCGCCACTTGCCAGGCGCCGGCGCCAGCAATGACGATGAACCAAACGAGCGTGATGGGGCCGAAGAAAGAGGCAACCCTCGCCGTGCCCCGCGACTGAACCGCAAACAGAGCGAAGAGGATCACGACTGCCAGCGGGACGACATAACCCTTGAAGGCCGACGTTTCGATCTCCAGTCCTTCGACCGCCGACAGAACCGAGAGCGCCGGCGTGATCATTGCATCGCCATAGAACAACGCAGCGCTGATCATGCCCAGCGTGATGATGACCAGGCTATGTCCCCCGAGCGCGCGGAGGGCGAGTGCCATCAGCGCGAGCGTGCCGCCCTCGCCGTTGTTGTCGGCGCGCAGCAGGATCAGCACATATTTGACGGTGACGATGAGGATCAGCGCCCAGATGATGAGCGAGAGGATGCCGAGAATCACCTCTTCCCCGGCCGGTGCAGTCGAGCCGGTGGTGGCGGCCAGCACCGACTCGCGCAACGCATAGAGCGGGCTCGTGCCGATATCGCCATAGACGACGCCGATGCTGCCGAGCGTCAGAGCCCAGAAACTCGTGGGGCGTGGCGAGACCTCCGACCCAGAGCCGTCCGCGGCGCCGCTCTTGGTGTCTTGCATCATGAGAGTGGAGGGGGAGGCAGCCCGCGATGGAGAGGGATGAACGGCGTCAGCGACGGTGCGACCCCTGGTGCCTTAGGGCGGGCATAGACCCAAAACCCGTCACTTGTCCATATGACCCACTTTGGTCCAAGCCGTGCTCGACGGCTCCGAGAGGGCGAGCCTAGACCGTGACCTGCGTGCCGATCTCGACCACGCGGTCGGTCGGCAGCTGGAAATAGCTCGACGCGTCGTCGGCGTTCTGCGCGAGGAAAATGAAGAGCTTGTCCTGCCAGCCCGGCATGCCCGAGCGGGCGTCGGGCCGCACCACGCGCCGCGACAGGAAGAACGAGGTCGACATGATGTCGAAGCTCCACCCGACTTTGCGCGCAATGGCGAGCGCCTTGGGGATGTTGGGTCTTTCCATGAAGCCGAAATGCAGGATAACGCGCATGAAGTGGTCGCCGATCCGCTCCATCTCCACGCGGACTTGCGGCGCCACGCGGGGGAAACTCTCAACCACGATGGTGAGGATGACGTTGTTCTCATGCAGGACCTTGTAGTGCTTGAGGCTGTGCAGGAGCGCGGTCGGCGCACTGTCCGGCGCCGCGGTCAGGAACACGGCGGTGCCCGGGACGCGCGGCGGCGGGCTTTTCTCGAGCATCCGGATCAGCTCCTCCACCGGCATTTCCAGCCGGCGGGTTTTCTGGGCGAGGATGCGTGCACCTTTTCGCCAGGTAAGCATGACCGTGACGAGACAGCCGCCGATCAGTAGCGGCACCCATCCGCCTTGCGGAACCTTGAGCAGGTTGGCGACGAGAAAGGTGACGTCGATCAGGATGAACGGCATCATCAACGCCAGAGCCGCTCCGAGCGACCAGTTCCACACCCTCCAGATAACGGTAAAGCCCATCAGGCCGTCTGCCAGCATGGTGCCGGTGACGGCAACGCCATACGCCGCGGCCAGCGAACCGGAGGAGCGGAATACCAGCACGAGCAGGAGCACGCCGATGAGAAGAAGGACATTGATACGCGGGATGTAGATCTGCCCCGCTTGCGTCGCCGAGGTGCGTCTGATCTGTAAGCGCGGCAAGAGGCCGAGCTGCACCGCCTGATTGGTGAGCGAGAAGGCGCCGGTGATGACGGCCTGGCTCGCGATGATGGTGGCCGCCGTGGCCAGCGCGATCATGGGATAGAGCGCCCATTCGGGCACCATGCGGTAGAACGGGTTCTCGATCGCGGTCGGGTCCGCGAGCACGAGCGCGCCCTGTCCGAAATAGTTGATGACGAGGGCGGGCAGCACGAAGATCAGCCACGCCGTCTGGATCGGCCTGCGGCCGAAATGACCGAGATCGGCATAGAGCGCCTCGGCGCCGGTGACGGCAAGGAACACCGCGCCGAGTGTTACGAGCCCGATATAGCCGTGGCTCGAGAGGAAGCTCACCGCATGGGCCGGATTGAGGGCGGCGAGCACGCTGGGATCGTCGGTGATATGATCAAGCCCGACCGCCGCGGTGGCGATGAACCACAGTGTCATCACCGGCCCGAAAAACGTCGCGACCCGTGCCGTGCCGCGCGACTGCACGGCAAATAGCGCGACCAGGATGAGCACGGTCAGCGGCACCACATATCGTTGTAGCTGGGGTGCGGCAATCTCCAATCCTTCGACCGCCGACAGCACCGAGATGGCGGGGGTGATCAGCGCATCGCCATAGAACAGCGCCGCCGCGATCATGCCGATGAGGGGTATGGCGAAGCGGATGCGGCCCATGCCGAGCGCGCGCTGGGCAAGAGCCATGAGCGAGAGCGTGCCCCCTTCGCCCTTGTTGTCGGCGCGGAGTAGGATAAGCACATATTTGCAGGTGACGACGAGGATCAGCGCCCAAAGGATGAGCGACAGCACGCCGAGCACGGAGTTGCGGGTGACTATGCCTTCCGGACCCGAGGCCGCCTGCAAGGCAACGCGGAAGGCGTAGAGGGGACTCGTGCCGATGTCGCCGAAGACAACGCCCATGCTGCCAAGCGTGAGCGCCCAGAAGGTGCGCGGGGAGCGCGCCTCAGTGTCAGCGCTGTTGGCGGCAGGAAATTCTGAATGGACCTGCGGCATCAAATGGGGGGTGGAAGGCGTTAACAGGTATCGCGGAAACGCCGAAATTGCCGACGCGATCCATCAAGCGGTAGCCACATAGGCGCAACGGGGGCGGTTGTCCAGGCCGGCTGTCGAAGAGCTTGTGTTTCTAGAGCGCGGAGCCTGTGGAGGGTGCGCAAGAAAAGTCTATGTGGTGATGGTATCGAGCAATTTTCGGAAAGCAAATAGCCGGTAGTGTTTTCATTCATTCGCATTTGCCGTTGACCCTCCATCTTGCAGGCTCTAGGGTGCGCGCCTTATTTAAGCTTTTCCGCTTATTCCTCGAATATCGACCCGGCTTCGCGGACTTTGAGCCGCGGGCCCGGTTTTGCCAGTGAGATCGTGATGTCGCGCGCAATGACAGGCGCCCAGATGGTGCTGCAGGCTCTCGCCGATCAGGGCGTTGAGCATATTTTCGGCTATCCGGGCGGCGCGGTGCTGCCGATCTATGACGAGCTGTTCCAGCAGGACCGGATCAAGCACATCCTCGTCCGCCACGAGCAGGGTGCAGTCCATGCTGCCGAAGGCTATGCGCGCTCGACCGGCAAGGTCGGCTGCGTGCTCGTGACCTCAGGCCCCGGCGCCACCAACGCCGTCACCGGCCTGACTGACGCGCTGATGGATTCCATCCCTATCGTTTGCATCACCGGACAGGTGCCGACCCATCTCATCGGCAACGACGCCTTCCAGGAATGCGACACGGTCGGGATCACGCGGCCCTGCACCAAGCACAATTATCTCGTCAAGGACGTGAACAATCTCTCCCGCGTCCTGCACGAGGCGTTCTACGTCGCGCGCACGGGGCGGCCGGGGCCGGTCGTCGTCGATATCCCGAAGGACATCCAGTTCGCCAAAGGCGAGTATACTGGGCTCACCAATTCCCAGCACAAGAGCTACCGCCCGCGCACCGTTGGCGACGAGCGCGCCGTCGCCGCCGCCGTCGAGCTGATGGCATCCGCCAAGCGGCCGCTGTTCTATACCGGCGGCGGCATCATCAATTCCGGGCCGCTGGCGAGCGAGCGCCTGCGCGAGCTCGTGCGCATGACGGGCTACCCGATCACCTCGACCTTGATGGGGCTTGGGGCTTACCCTGCGGCCGACAAGCAGTGGCTCGGCATGCTCGGCATGCACGGTACCTACGAGGCGAACAACGCCATGCACGATTGCGACGTGATGATCTGCATCGGCGCGCGCTTCGATGACCGCATCACCGGGCGGGTCGATGCCTTCTCGCCGGGCTCCAAGAAGATCCATGTCGATATCGACCGCTCCTCGATCAACAAGAACATCAAGGTCGATCTGCCCATCGTCGGCGACTGCGCCCACGTGCTGCAGCAGATGATCGACGCATGGCAGGCCAAGAAGCCGAAGGTCGACAAGGCCGCGCTCAAGACCTGGTGGGGGGAGATCGACCGCTGGCGCGCGCGCAACTGCCTGCATTACAAGAAGCGCGACGACGTGATCATGCCGCAATACGCCATTCAGCGTCTCTACGCGCTGACCCGCGGCCACGACGTCTACATCACCACCGAGGTTGGCCAGCACCAGATGTGGGCGGCCCAGTTCTTCAGGTTCGAGGAGCCCAATCGCTGGATGACGTCAGGTGGTCTCGGTACCATGGGCTATGGCTTGCCGGCGGCGGTCGGCGTGCAGATGGCCCATCCCGGCTCGCTGGTCATCGATATCGCCGGCGAAGCCTCGGTGCTGATGACCATGCAGGAGATGTCGACGGCGGCGCAGTACGACCTGCCTATCAAGATCTTCATCCTCAACAACGAATATATGGGCATGGTCCGCCAGTGGCAGGAGCTTCTCCATGGCGGCCGCTACTCCCATTCCTACACCGCCGCGCTTCCCGATTTCGTCAAGCTCGCCGAGGCCTATCAGGCGGTCGGCATCAGGGCCGAGAAGCCGTCCGAGCTCGACGACGCGATCCGGGAGATGATCGCCGTCCCGAAGCCGGTGATCTTCGACTGCCGGGTCGACAAGCACGCCAATTGCTTCCCCATGATCCCGAGCGGCGAGGCGCACAATCACATGCTGATGGGCGACGACCTCACCGAGCAGGATCTCGACAACGCCATCACCGAGGATGGCAAGGTTATGGTGTAGCCATGAGCACGCAGCCCGGATCAGCCTATTCGCTCGACAAGCGCGAGGAGAAGCCCGAGACCCACACCATGACGGTGCTCGTGGATAACGAGCCCGGCGTGCTCGCCCGCGTCATCGGGCTGTTCGCGGGACGCGGTTACAACATCGAGTCGCTCACCGTGTCGGAGACCGAGCACGAGGCTCATCTTTCCCGCATCACCATCGTCACCTCAGGCCCGCCCATGGTGATCGAGCAGATCCAGCATCAGCTCGAGCGGCTGGTGCCCGTCCATTCGGTCACCGATCTCACGGTCAAAGGCAACCCGATCGAGCGCGAGCTCGCCATGGTGAAGGTCGCCGGCAAAGGCGAGAAGCGGGTCGAGGCCTTGCGGCTCGCCGAGGCATTCCGCGCTTCGGTCATCGACGCCTCGACCGAGCATTTCGTGTTCGAGATCACCGGCAAACAGTCGAAGATCGAGCAGTTCCTCGTCCTGATGCAGCCGCTCGGCCTGGTCGAGGTCGCCCGCACCGGCCTTGCCGCCATCTCCCGCGGGGCGGAGCAGATGTAGCGTCGCTTGTCAGGATGGGTTTCCGGATATACATTGTAGATCCGGGGTGTCTCGCCATGAAGGTCAAAATCGCCAAATGGGGCAATAGCCTCGCCGTGCGCCTGCCCAAGCGGCTGGCCGATGAGCTCGGTCTTAAGCCCGGCAAGACCGTCGAGCTTCAGAAGGAGGGCACCAGTCTCGCCATCGAGACCACTGTCGGGCCCAAGATTCCGCATTACCGCCTGGAAGACCTTCTCGCCCAGATCAAGCCAGGAACCGAGACGCCGCCGCTACTCGATTGGGGGCCGGATGTCGGCGCCGAGATTCTGCCCGACGATGACTGGAGCGATATAGCGCCGAGCGATGAGGAGATGGGGATCGCGCGTGGCGACAAGAAACGGAAGCGTTCCTGATGCCGGAGAGGTGCTTTGGATCGATTTCGGCCCACCGACAGGGCGCGAGCAGGGCGGCCGCCGTCCTGCGCTCGTCCTTACCTCGCGTGAGTACAATCTCGCGTCCTCGGTTCTTATCGTATGCCCGATCACCCGCACGGACCGACACTGGCCATTCAAGGTTCCAGTGCCACCCGTTGGGCTTGTGAGTGGCTTTGTGCTCGTGGATCAAATCAGAGCCATAGACCCCGCACTCCGCGCGTTCAAAAGCGCTGGCCGGGTAAGCGCCGAAACTCTAGGCGAAGTGAGAGGCAAACTCTCCGCACTCCTCGGAATTACAGTTTCCTCTTAAGCCCGCTTCGGATATCTCAGCACCTGCAGTT
>DASYIU010000191.1:0-1861 GCA_035997285.1 Methyloceanibacter sp.
GGAGGCCGACGATAGCCTGAACGGCGCGGCCCTCATTCCACCTCAGAAGGACGATGGCCCCGATGATCAGAAGCGGCCCGATCACAAGACCCGCTAAGGAATTCGTCAGCCGCGAGAGGAATCCCTGGTTCGACGTCACCGTAAAGCTGTCAGGCATGTTCGCTCCCAACCTGCTCAATAGGCCGATATGGCTTCAGCTGCGCCTCCAGTGGCCGTTGCCCCGACAGCCCCTCAAGGAGAGGCGCGGAGGCGGAGGCCGAAGACGGAAATTGTACCTTTGCCCTTGATGTCAAGCTCGCCGAGCGATTCGCCGTCGAAAGCGGATGAGATGGTCTCCCAGATTTCCTGCGTGGCGGCGACGCTGCCAGGCCCGCTCATCCCCACCATGCGGGCCGCGACATTGACGGTATCGCCCCAGATGTCGAACTGGTAGCGCTCCTGCCCGACGACGCCGGCCACGACGGGCCCGGCGTGAACGCCGACCCTGACCTCCCAGTCGAGATGGGCATCGATCGTGGTCGAGGCCATTTCGAGGCCACAGCGGACGGCCGCGCCTACGGGATCATTGATCTTGTGGAGGAGCCCGGCCACCGCCATGAAGCCGTCGCCGATCGTCTTGATCTTCTCAAGCCCATGTTTCGTCACGATGCGCTCGAAGATGACGAACAGCGCATCGAGCCGCGAAACCACGTCCTCGGGCTCATGCTTGTCGCAATAGGCGGTGAAATTGGTCACGTCGCAGAAGAGCACGGCAACGTTCTCGTAGCGCCGCGGGATCACGGTGCCGATGGCGCGAATCTCGTCGGCGGCCTTTTTCGGCAACAGCGCGTGGAGCAACGTATCGGCTTGGTTGCGCGCGTCCTGGGCCTCGCTGACCGCCGCCTGTAGCGCCAGTTGCGTCTTGACCCTGGCGAGCACGATGGGGCTGGAGAAGGGCTTGTGGATGTAGTCGACCGCGCCAACCTCGAATCCCTTCTCCTCGTCAACCTCGTCGGTCTTGGCGGTCAGGAAGATCACTGGAATTTCGGCCGTGTATGGATTGGCCTTGAGCCTGCGGCAGACCTCATATCCGTCCATGCCAGGCATCATCACGTCGAGCAGGATCAGATCGGGCTTCTCGGCAGCCGTGGCGATCGCCAACGCCTTCTCGCCATTGGTGGCGACTTTCGTCTTGAACAAATCTTTCAGCACCCCCGAAACGACCGCCACGTTGGTCGGAGTGTCGTCGACGATCAGCACGAGCTTCCGGTCGGGGCCCGACATCATTCGCCTTCGAGGTTAAGGGAGAGGCGGGAGGCAATGCCCGATAGGCATCTGAGCGCGGCCTCGAAATCGAAATTGCCGACGCGTTCGGTGAGCGTCTTGATCTCCGCCGGCGTCAGCACCCCCGAAAGGCGAGACTTGGCATCGACGATGAAGTCGGCGGCTTCGCCGTCGTCGGTCTCAAGCAGCTGCTTCAGCCGGGCGAGGGGTTCGAGGACCGCTGCCGGATCGCCGGGGGGCACGCCGGCGCCGTTGCCCCCGGTCGTTTCGGGAAGGGCGGTCCGAATGGCCTGCAGCACGGGATCGAGGACATGCGACAGCGATCGCAGAGTCTCCGGCACGCCGCGCCCGGTCTTGATCGCCGTTTCCGCATCGGCCGCAGCCTCCGACAAGAAAGCGGCGCCAAGCGTGCCGGCGGCACCCTTCAAGGAATGAGCGGCGCGTTCGGCGGCGGCGGCATCGCCGATTAAAAGAGCGGCCCGCATGGACTCGACCGTGCCTGCCTGCTGCTCGGTGAACTTGCGCAGCATCGCCTCGTAGCGCTGGCGGTTGCCGCCGGTGCGCTTCAGGCCCGCTCGCACCTCGATGCCTTGGATAT
>DASYIU010000192.1:0-2686 GCA_035997285.1 Methyloceanibacter sp.
GAGGTTGGCGGGGGTTGATGTCCCAGCGCGTCAGGCACGCTTCGACCTCCCGCTCGAGCTCGGAGGCGCCCTTGAACTGCACGCCCGAGACGTTGACCGAGAGCGTCTGCGGCGCGACCCCCTCGGCATGCCAGAGCTTGAGCTGCCGGCACGCGTCCTCGAGCACCCAACTCCCGAGCGGCAGCACAGCTCCCGTCCTCTCCGCGATCGGGATGAAGTACCCGGGCGTGAGCAGCCCGCGTGTCTTGTGATTCCACCTGATCAGTGCTTCGAGCCCGACAATGCGGCCGGTGGAGAGCTCGACCTGTGGCTGGTAGTAGAGCTCGAGCTCGCCCTGTTCCAGAGCGACTCTGAGTTCATCGGCGACGCGCACACGCTCATGCACCTGCAGGTCGAGGCTATGGAAGCGGTAGCAATTGCGGCCCTCGTCCTTGGCCCCGTAGAGCGCGAGGTCGGCCTGCATCATCATCGCCTCAGGCCCGGCGACATCCGGGGAATAAAGCGCGATGCCGATGCTCGAGGTGATGCGAACCTCGTGACCCTTGAGGCTGAAGGGCGCCGCCAGCACGTTGCCGAGCCGAGCCGCAAGCGCCCGGGCTGTGGCCGGATCGGTCACCTCCGACAAGAGGATGGCGAATTCGTCACCGCCAAAACGCGCGACAAGGTCCGCGGGCCTCACCGTGTGCTTCAGTCTGGCCACAACCTCCTTCAGCGCAGATCACCCATGGCGTGGCCAAGGGTGTCGTTCACGTCCTTGAAATTATCGATGTCGAGATAGAGCACGGCAAAGGGCGGTGCGCCGCGCCAACTCGCGGTGAACGCCATGGTGAGCCGCTTGATGAAAGCGCGGCGGTTGGCAAGGTTGGTGAGGAGGTCGGTCTGCGCCAGCTCCAGGATCCTGCCGTTGGCCGTCTCGAGCCGCAGCGCATAGCGCACTGAAGACCACATATAGGCCAGCACGGCACCGAACACCAAAATGACTGCCGCGAGCACGAGCCAAGCCCGGTAGAAGGTGATCAGCCCGCCCTTCGCCGGCACCACGACAAGGTTCCAGTTGGCATCGCCGGCCTTGAGCGTCGACGACCAGTAAGGCAGCCCGGCAAGGGCTGCTTCCGACTTCGGCTCGAACAGCTCGCCGCGGCCTGCCGCTCCCGCGCGCGTAGACCGGCGATGAATCGGCGCCCGCGTCCGCCGGGTAGACATAGAAGTCGACGTTCTGCGGCAGCGTCTCTGTCGCAAGGATGGCATCGATCACCGCCGCAGTATCGAATCACCGCCCGTTGACCAAGTCATGATCCGGTAGTCCGTCGTCCCTTCCTCTCTTGCTTTGCGCTCGAACTCGGCACGATCATCTCGCGCAACACGTGGGCTCCAGGTCACCCGCATCATGCAGGTTTGACCCTGAAGCAATCGGCCGGTGAAGAGCTCGAACTCGTCCGGATCGACTACGTGCGAAGAATCGTAGAAGGCGCGCACCGCCACGATCTTGTTGAGAATTGGTCGAGCCCATTCTGGAGAGCGGAGGCGTAGTCTCCAGCGACGTCGGTGAACTGCGCCTTGGCGAGGCGTTCCTCCCAGGCCGAAACGGCAAACCAAGACGATATGGCTACGGCGAGACCAAGGCACGCAGCCGCCAGGATCGGCCATGTGTGCCCAACCGACTGCCACTTCCTCTTGACTGTGGCGGCTAGCCTCTCTGGTCCAGCATTTACGGCTGCGTCGTCGCCAACGGAGAAGGACCCCCGGGGAAGGCGGGCGCGGAAGGCTTTTCGCCCGCTTCTGCAGATGCCATAAATTGATTGACGCAGAATTAGGAGATGCACTGAAATTCGGCCTAAATGGCAGGCGGGCAGGCCGAATTTGGTCTCAGCGCGAGCCGCTCCCCGCGAACCGATGCGTCGCCTTGTGCTGGTGGCGCGATTGTTATAGGCAGGGCGCTTCCTCGGGGCGGCTCAGACGGCCCGTAAGGGGCGATAATTCCGGCCTGACTTGGCCCCAAAAGCAAGTGGGACCGATGACTTACGTCGTCACCGAAGTTTGCATCAAGTGCAAGTATATGGATTGCGTCGAAGTCTGCCCGGTAGACTGCTTCTACGAGGGCGAGAACATGCTGGTTATTCACCCCGACGAGTGCATCGATTGCGGCGTCTGCGAGCCGGAATGCCCGGTCGACGCCATCAAGCCCGACACCGAGCCGAGCCTTGAGAAGTGGCTCGACGTCAACCGGCAGTATTCGGAAGCGTGGCCGAACATCACGACCAAGAAGCCCGCCCCGCCCGATGCCGACGCCTTTGTGGCAGAGCCCGACAAGTTCGCGAAATACTTCAGCGCGGAGCCGGGCCAAGGCGACTGATCTGGCAAAGGCTTAAGCGTTAACCTTATAGTCAAAATGTCGCATGTTGCGGCGCAAAAAAGACCCTGCTGCGGCACGGGACGGCTTCCGGATTCACTAAGATTGTGTTATCCTCATGTCGAAATGGCGCAGACTGTCGGCGCGATAAAGCACCAAGAGAGGCGTCCTTGTCGGGCGCACTTTTTTTTCTGACTTGAGGGAGGTGGCGCGATCAGACGCCTGATCGACAGCTCATCTTGTGCCCACTGCCCGTCCAGCGCGACGGTTGCCAACCGAGGCAGGCTGGCGCAAGCAGTAGGCAAGCTCAAGTCAATCCGGCAGCGGCGCTCGCCA
>DASYIU010000193.1:0-2033 GCA_035997285.1 Methyloceanibacter sp.
AGATTCTCGTTGCCAAGGACGGCGAGGTTGCCCCGAGCTACCGGGAGAAAGAGGGCGCGGCCTATATGAAGCGGCCTGAGATCGCCATCACCGTCGATGTCGGAGTGGGCGAGGCCGCAGGCGTCATCTGGACCTGCGACCTCACCAAAGATTATATCGCCATTAACGCTGACTACCGGTCCTGACCGGGATCTTTGCCAACATTTGTTAATCGCCGGGAGTGAGCATGGGTGAGCGTCAGAAGCGCTCGATCGTGATCGTCGCGGCCTGTGCTCTCTTGAATGAGGAGGGTGCGGTCCTGATCGCCCGGCGCCCCTTAGGGCGCCCGCTTGCCGGCCTCTGGGAGTTTCCGGGCGGCAAGGTCGAGCCGGGAGAGGAGCCGGAGGAAGCGTTGATCCGCGAGCTCGCCGAGGAGCTTGGCATCGAGATCGCCAAAGGCGATCTGACGCCGCTTACCTTTGCCAGCCACGCTTATCCCGACTTCCACCTGCTCATGCCCGTCTATCTCTGCCGGCGGTGGCGGGGGAGTGTGGCTGCCAATGAAGGGCAGGAGCTTGCCTTCGTCAGGCCTGAGGAGCTTCGCCGCTACGACATGCCGCCGGCCGACGAGCCGCTCAAGATCGTTCTGCCCGATCTGTTGAGAGTTTGAGGGAGACCATGACGGACACGACTCACAAGACGGTCCTGCCGAACCGCATCGGCGTCACGATAGGCGCTTCGTGGCCGATCGCTCCGGCACCACGGCCATCGAATATGCGATCATGACCTTCATCGCCGTCGCCATCATGGTCGTCATCACGCAGCTCGGCGGTAACGTCACCGCCATGTATGAGCGTGTGCAAGCGATCTTTGCGCACTAGCCGTCCTTCTTCTTCTGCGGACGCGCCGCCGGGAAGGACGCCTTGTAGCCGGCAGACAGCTCCGTCGTGTGAAGTGCGTCGGCGAGGCGTTGCGCCGCGCTTCCGGGTTTGAGCGGCTTCTGCTGGCTCGCATGGGGCGCCCATCCACTCAAGAAGACGATCTCGAAAGTGGCGCCCACCCTCCCGTCTTGTGTGGCGTGACGCTCGCGATAGATGGCCTCGGCGCGGGCGAGCGTCCGGCGCGGCAGCGGCGTCTTGCGGCGCGCCAACAGCACATTGCCGCCGCCGAGCGCGCGGACCTCGCGCATCAGTTCGCGGGGGGAGGGGTAGATGACGGTCAGGACGTCGGCGTCGGCCACGGGAAGGGCGAAGCCGGCGCGCTGCAACAGCGCGCCATAGTCCCTGACATCGGAAAAGGGCGCGATACGCGGACTCGCGCCGCCTACAGTCTCGGCCTCGGCCTCGATCAGCGCTTGCCGGAGCTCGATCAGTGAGCGAGCGCCGAGCATCGCCGCCATGAGGAGGCCGTCGGGGGCGAGCGCGCGCCTGATCTGGATCAGAGCGCCGGGGAGATCGTTGACGCGATGGAGCGCCAGGCCTGAGACGACGAGATTGAGGCTCGCGTCCTTGAAGGGCAGCAGGTCCTCGTCGCAGACCAGCGCCGGAAGCGGGCATAGGGCGGCAAAGGCTTCCGCGCTCTCGGCATAGATCATCGCCCCGACCGAGGGAAGTTCGGCCACTTTCCGGCCGAGCAGCCCGTGATAGGCGCCGAGGTCGAGCGCCAGCGGAAACGGGCGCAGCATGAACGCGACACGCTCGGCGATCTCGCTCGCGACATGGGCGAGCAGGAACTCGCGGGCGCCGATCTCATGGGCGAAGCGCGCGCGGCGGGTGCGCAACAGCTTGCGGTCGAATAAGAGGCGCTCCTCGCTCATGGAATGGCACGCCTCCGCTCTTCCAGGCGGGGCCCTCGCGGCTTTATCATGGCGTCCATGGCGATAAGCGAGGCAGAGCTTAACTTAGAGACTCCGGAGGCTGCGCGCCCCATAAGGGTCAGGCCCTTGCGGTCCATGCTCGGGCGCCTTACCGACGTGCTCTTGCCGCCGGTCTGCATCGCCTGCCGGACGCGCATCTGGAGCCGTGGGCTCCTGTGCGGCGCCTGCTTCGCCAAGA
>DASYIU010000194.1:0-2896 GCA_035997285.1 Methyloceanibacter sp.
TCGTCTTCGTGCAGCAGGAGGTGGCGAAGTTCGGCCAGAGCTTCCTCGACTTCCCGCCGATGCAGACGCCGGCGTCGTTCAACTTGGAAGCCGTCAAGGAGCAGATCATGAAGGCCATTGCGGCGAAGTCCGGCCAATAGAAAAGCCATCGCGCGCCGACGACGCGGAGCGAGGTCATGAGCGGCGCGGCACGACGCGTCCCGCCGCCGCGTGCGATGCTCCAAGATCACGGAGACCGCGTCGTGCCCGCGAACTCAAGGTCGGAGGCGAGGGACCGCCACTCCTTTTGCCTCGCTCTCCGGTCATAAACTTGTACGACGGTCCTATGGGAGGTCTTCGATGCTGAACTTTCTTGGCCGGCGGGCAGCGCTGATTGCGCTCCTCGGCTTGGTCGTGTGCGGCCCGGCGGTAACGCTCGCCCACGCCGAGGCATCAGACCCGCTGCCGTCGTGGAACGACGGTCCCACCAAGCAGAGCATCCTCGATTTCGTCACGCGCGTGACCAAAGAGGGCGGGACGAACTATGTGGCGCCAAAGGACCGCCTCGCCACCATCGACAATGACGGCACACTGTGGGTCGAGCAGCCGATCTACACCCAGTTCGCCTTCGCCATCGACGAGGTGAAGGCACAAGCGGACATGCACCCGGAATGGAAGACCACCGACCCGTTCAAGTCGATCCTTGCCGGCGATATGAAGGGGCTCGCCGCGTCCGGCGAGAAGGGCCTGGTGGAGGTCATGGCGGCGACCCATTCCGGCATGACCACGACCGACTTCGATAAGACGGTGAAGGCGTGGCTCGAGACCGCCAAGCACCCGCGCTTCAAGGTGTTGTACACCGACCTTATCTATCAGCCGATGCTCGAGCTCATCGACTATCTCCGCGCCAACGGCTTCAAGACCTTCATCGTCTCCGGCGGCGGGGTGGAGTTCATGCGCAACTTCGCCGACAAGACCTACGGCATTCCGTCCGAGCAGGTGATCGGCTCATCCGGCGTCACCCAGTATCAAATGTGGGATGCGAGTCCGGTGCTGGTGAAGCAGCCCAAGGTCCTGTTCGTCGACGACGGGCCGGGCAAGCCCGAGGGCATCAACCATTTCATCGGGCGCCAGCCGATCTTCGCCTTCGGCAATTCCGACGGTGACAAGGAGATGCTGGAATGGACTGCTGTCTGCCAGCACCTGTGCTTCATGGGGCTCGTGCATCACACCGACGCTTCACGCGAATACGCCTATGACCGCAACTCCGACGTCGGCAAGCTCGACAAGGCGCTCGACGAGGCGACCGCCAAAGGCTGGACCGTGGTTGACATGAAGAACGATTGGAAGACCATCTTCCCCCCGGCAAAGACCAGTCCTTGAGCTGAGGAGAGCGATGAGCATCGCACGCAAGGCAAAGCGGGCAGGGGCCTTAAGGGCGAGACCTAAGGCCGAGATGGTCTTCATCACGGGCGGCGAGTTCGCCATGGGCTCGGACCATCATTATGCCGAAGAAAAGCCAGCCCATCGCGTCAAGGTCGACGGCTTCTTTATGGACACGACGCCGGTGGCCAATGCCGAGTTCCGGCGCTTCGTCAAAGAGACCGGCCACGTCACCTTCGCCGAGATTGCGCCGGACGCTAAGGACTATCCGGGCGCCCTTCCGCACATGCTGCGCGCGGGCTCGCTGGTCTTCGTGAAGTCGCAAGGGCCGGTCGACCTCACCAATTGGTCGAACTGGTGGACCTTCGGCTTCGGCGCCGACTGGCGGCATCCTTACGGGCCGGGCAGCTCCAACAAGGGGCTCGACACCCATCCCGTGGTCCATATCTCCTATCGCGACGCCGAGGCCTACGCGACATGGGCCGGCAAGGAGCTGCCAACCGAGGCCGAGTGGGAATTCGCCGCGCGCGGCGGGCTCGACGGCGCCGAGTTTGCCTGGGGTGACGCCTTCGAGCCGAGTGGCCGCCCGATGGCCAATACCTGGCAGGGCGAGTTTCCCTGGCAGAACCTGCTCACGGACGGCTATGAGCGCACCTCACCCGTCGGAACGTATCCGGCCAACGGCTGTGGCCTCTACGACATGATCGGCAATGTGTGGGAATGGACGACCGACTGGTTCGCCTCGACCCATCAGCAGCAGAAGTCCTGCTGCATGCCGGAAAATCCACGGGGGCCGCGTGAGGAGAACAGCTACGATCCCTGCCAGCCCAAGATCAAGATCCCGCGGAAAGTCATCAAGGGCGGCTCGTTTCTCTGCGCGCCGAGCTATTGCCGCCGCTATCGCCCGGCCGCGCGCCACGCCGAGCCGATCGATACCTCGACCTGCCATCTCGGATTCCGATGCATCAGACGCGAAAGGACCGCTGAGCGATGATCTCCGCACTGAGGGTTCCGCATGCGAGGCTTGGCTTGCTCCTGTTGGCGAGCTCGATATGCATTGCCGGCATCGGCGCCTCGGCTATCTCTGCGCGGGCGGAAGGTGACACCCTTCCACCTTCGCTGACGACGCCGGATAGCGTCGAGACCTCGATCGGCACGCTGAAGTTCCGCGACGGCATTCCCGACGCGGCGACCGCCGGCAAGCTCTACGACCAGCTTGACTTGCAGCGCGGCGTCGCGGCGTTCCTGAACGGGCTCAGGGGTGTGTCGATCTACGCTGCGCGCCAGGGCATAAGGGATGCCGGCGTCAAGGACAATGAGGGAGTCCTGATCTTCTCAGGGCTCATGGATTCGCGCTCTCTCTTCCTCACGGCTAACGCCGATACGGTCTATTTCCTCAGCAATATCGACCTCACCAAAGGACCCATGGTGGTCGAGACTCCGCCAGACACGCTCGGGCTGTTCGACGATCTGTGGTTCCGTTGGGTGATCGACTTCGGGGCACCGGGGCCTGACCGGGGGCAGGGCGGAAAGT
>DASYIU010000195.1:0-3937 GCA_035997285.1 Methyloceanibacter sp.
TCCAAGGAGTGGTCATATGCCGGGCGATCCCAAAGAATTTCGCGAGCACGCCAAGCGCTGCTGGGCCTTGGCGTCGGAGTGTAAAGACCCCGTTTTCAGACGGAGTCTTGTGCAAACCGCGCAACGTTGGGTGCGTCTTGCGGCCGAGCTTGAGACGACCAATTCTCTTCTCGACGCTTGGGGGCCTGAAAACGCTAAGAAGGCTGGGTAGGCGGCAGAGGCAGTCTTGGCTCTTGCGCGGTTGCGCTCAGTGGGTCGCCCGTGGCGGCACGTCTTCCAAGAGCCAAGGCCAATATTTCTCGATGAGCGCATGCATCTCTTCACTTAGCTCATCGATGTCGGCCTGCTCGATGAACCGCCGTATCTGTTCCAGCTGGGCTTCGGAGAGTCTATCCATGTCGAAGCGCTCGCCCTGCGGCATTATTCATTCTCCCACTGGCGATTCGAGCGCGCAGCGATAGCGCGGGCAAGGGCTACGCGGTCCATGGCCGTCCATGTAGCCCCGATCCATACGCGCTCTCAACGCTTCAAGGTCATCTTCCGTCAGCTTCATAAAGAGCCACTGATCTCCAGCGATTGCATTCAGTGCAGCCGATTAGCCGCTCACCGTAGTGATCAATCTCGATGAGGGGTCGCCGACAATGCGGGCAAGTGTCCACGTCCGTTATCCTTATTGATCCCCTTTTGTGTGATCGAATTAAAGGCAATTTACGCCCACCAAACCTGTTTAAAAGCCAGCAACTCGGAAACGTAAATCCCTCGGCAACAATTGAGCGGTAACTTTTGAGCGCCGCCTTCAAGGAGACGGCACTATTGTCCAACAGCGCGCACGACGGCCTCAGGAATTCGCCTTCCTGAGGCCGCTTCTTTTGCCCGCACCCATTCCCATCGGCACTGGATTCAGCCATCACCGGCTTCCTGTGGCTTTTAGCCTGTCGTCAGCCCCCGCGCCGAAAACTATCTAACTCATTGATTTATTGGTGCGCCCGGCAGGGCTCGAACAGATTCGAAGTCTGGTTCTCAATATCTGCGAGTGGTTTCGCATCCTGACTGTTTTCGTGCTGGCTCCTCAGATCTGCATCGGCGGCAAGGTCAGTGCAGGCCTTCGCAGCCGCAGTACCGATCTCAAAGAACCGCATAGTCAAGGTGCAAAACAACGCTGGTTGCGGCCCCCGATTTGGACCTATTTTCGGGCTTCTCGCTCGTAGGGGAACCGCGTTCGGTATAGGTGGCTTCGAGCCCAGGATTTGAACCTACTTCCTGATTTCTCGGAAGACCTAGAAAGCTACCTAAATGCAGCCTGACTAGGTCCCGCGCATCGGATCAAGCAACTAATTAGTTGTCTGGAGCTTTATCGCCCACCCGGGGATCGTACCCTATCCCCTTGTGGGAGAGGGCTTTTCGCCGCGATCTTGCGCGCGATGCTCCTAAGCGGCGCGTTCGCAAGTCGCATGGCGGGAAGGGGGAGGGGTGATTCTTTGTTTTGACGCGAGCTTCGCCCGCTTACCCCTCACCGCGCCGCAAGGGGCGCGTGCTCTCCCACAAGGGGAGAGCGGGGAGCTACTTGCGCCGCTCAGGCAAGTCGTTGTCCTAAAGTCGCAACAGATGCAGGCTGAAGAGGCGGTCGGGATCGGTCCAGGCCTTGACCGGGCGCCAGCCCGAAGCGCTGGCAAGCGCCTGGAACTCGGCCACCGTGTATTTATGCGAGTTCTCGGTGTGGATGCGCTCGCCCTCGGCGAAGGTAAATTCGCGGCCCTGCACGCGCACGGTCTGGTCGCTGAGGCTCACGAGATACATCTCGATGCGGCCCGCTTCCTCGTTATAGACGGCGTCATGGGCGAAACGGGTCAGGTCGAAATCGCCGTCGAGCTCACGATTGATGCGCGCGAGCAGATTGAGATTGAAGGCGGCCGTGACGCCCCGCCGGTCGTTATAGGCGGGGATGAGGATCGACACGGGCTTCTTGAGGTCGACGCCGATGAGAAAGGCGCTGCCGTTGCCGAGCAGCCGCGCGGCATTGGCGAGTAAGGCTTCGGCCTCGGCGTGGCCGAGATTGCCGATGGTCGAGCCCGAGAAGAAGCCGAGCTTCCGGTGCCTCTGCGCGGCCTTAGGCA
Organism: Methyloceanibacter sp.; assembly: GCA_035997285.1. Classification (GTDB taxonomy): domain Bacteria; phylum Pseudomonadota; class Alphaproteobacteria; order Rhizobiales; family Methyloligellaceae; genus Methyloceanibacter. The sequence continues at coordinate 2,115 of DASYIU010000195.1, forward strand.
GGTCCCGCGTCTTAGTGAAGTCGGCGATGAGCGGCAGGATCGGCAAGCCCTCATGCTGCTCTGACAGCCACCCCGCCGCCTCTCTCAGGCTCTCGGCGGCGATGTCAATGGGAATATAGGCGGGCACCTTGGCGAGCGCGCCGATCAGGAGGCTCGTCTTGCGGCTCGATCCCGAGCCAAACTCGATCAGGACGCGACCGGCACCCACGAGCGCCGCGATCTCGGCGCGATGGCTCTCAAGCAACGCCGTCTCGGCGCGCGTCGGGTAGTACTCTTCGAGCTTGGTGATCTTCTCGAAAAGCTCCGCGCCGACCGCGTCATAGAAGAACCGGCAGGGGATGCTGCGCTCGGCCTGCGCCAAGCCGGACAGCACGGCTTCCGCAAAGTCGTCGCGGGCGGCCTCGTGCTTGGCGCGCAGGGCCTCTGAAGGAGCAAGCTGGCCCGCAGGCAGCTGAAGCGAGATGTCGCCCTCCATCAGGCCTCGCCGGCCAGTCTGAGCCCCATGAACTGCCAGCGTTGATGGGGGTAGAAGAAATTGCGGTAGGTCCGCCGCACATGGCCCTCAGGCGTCACGCAGGAGCCGCCCCTGAGCACGAACTGATTGCACATGAACTTGCCGTTATACTCGCCCACGGCGCCCGGTGCCGTCTTGAAGCCGGGATAGGGGAGGTAGGCGCTCGCCGTCCATTCCCAGACGTCGCCGAACATCTGTTGCAGCCCGCCGCCGGGCGTTGCCGGCATCGGCCGCAAATGCGCCTCGCCCAGCATGCGGCCCTGGAGCGGAACGCTCGCCGCCGCCACCTCCCATTCGAACTCCGTTGGTAAACGGTATCCAGCCCAGCGGGCGAAGGCGTCGGCTTCGTAATAGCTCACATGGGTGACGGGAGCGGCAGGATCGACCGGTCTGAAACCTGAGAGGCTCATCTGCATCTTGCCGCCCTCGGCCGCCTCGAAATAGAGCGGCCCTTGCCAGTCCTGGGAGCGGACCGTGTTCCAGCCGTCGGCGAGCCAGAGCGTCGGCGTGCGGTAGCCGCCGTCCTCGATGAATTGAATCCACTCGGCGTTGGTCACGCAGCGAGAGGCAAGCTTGAAGGGACGGAGAAGCACCTCGTGACGCGGGCCTTCGTTATCGTAGGCAAAGCCCGCGCCGTCATGGCCCACGTCGAAAATGCCGCCGTCAAAGGAGACGAAGTCGAGCGGCGCCGCACCGCCGACGCGAACGCCGGGGCTCGCCTGCCGGTAAGCCGGCTTGAGCGGTTCGGCAGCGAACAGGCTCAAGATGTCTGTAAGCAACAGCTCCTGATGCTGCTGCTCGTGATTGATGCCGAGCTCGACAAGCTCTACCGCCTCCGGCGCGAGCGGCGTGTCGAACAGGCGGTCGAGCGCCTCATCGGCGTGAGCGCGATAGGCGCGCACCTCATGGCCGGAGGGCCGCGTGAGCAATCCGCGCTTCGGCCGCGGGTGTCTGGGTCCGACGCTCTCGTAATAGGAATTGAAGCAATACTCGAAGCGCTCGTTGAACACGCGATAGCCGGGGAGAAAACGCTTCAGCACGAAGGCCTCGAAGAACCAGGTGGTGTGGGCGAGATGCCACTTGGTCGGGCTCGCATCGTCCATCGCCTGGACGACCTGGTCCTCGTCGCTCAACGGCCGGGCGAGCTCGGTGGAGAGGCGCCGCGTGGCCGCCAGGCGATCATGCAGCGTTCGCGCTGGGGTGGCATCGGCGCGTCGAGTTTCGGCCAGAAGGGCGGCATCGCGGGGGCTCATCGACCTCTCCCTGGGAATGCGTGCCCCATATCGCCCAGTCGGGTCAGCCGGAGCAG
>DASYIU010000196.1:0-3995 GCA_035997285.1 Methyloceanibacter sp.
GTCGCAGCGGATGACCGGCGCGTTCTCGATCTGCTCGCCGATGCCACCCTCGCCCCATTGCAAGCCACCGGTGCAGGCGGCGGGGCCGGCCCACCATTTCCACTCGACGCCGGCATGGAAGACGCCGACGGCGGCATTGGCGAGGAAGGCGAGCGCGATGAGCGCGAGAAGCATGCGGGCGCTGATCTCGAGGCGTCCCGCCAGGAAAAGGGCGACGGCGCTCACCGGCACCGCGAAATAATAAGCGTAGCGCTCCTCGAGACAGAGCGGGCACGGCGCATAGCCCCCGAGATGCTGAAAGCCGAGCGCCGTGAGGATGGTCGCCGCCGCGATGACGAGCACGATGGCGCTCGCCGCCATCACCGGCCGTGGCGGCTTGGCGCGCACGCCCATCTCAGAACGCATATTTCGCGATGACGAAGCCGCCGACCAACACCGCCAGGAAGCCAGTGGTGACGAGCGTCAGCCGCTTCTCGACGAAATCGCGGATCGGCTCGCCATAATAGCGCAGCAGCTCGGCCTCGAGGAAGAAGCGGGCGCCGCGCGTGATGATGGAAAGCACGAAGAAGGCCAAAAGGTTATAGCCGGCAAAGCCCGAGGCGATGGTCACAATCTTGTAGGGGATGGGCGTCATGCCCTTGATCAGGATGATCCAGGCGCCCCATTTGGCGTAGGCCGCGCGAAAGGCGTCGATGCCCTCGCCATAGCCATAGACCGAGATCAGCCAATGGCCGACCGTGTCGTAGAGCAACGCGCCGATGGCGTAGCCGACGAGGCCGCCGAGCACCGAGGCGATGGTGCAGACCAGCGCGTAGAGCCTCGCCTTGTGCGGTTGCGCCAGCGCCATGGGCACAAGCACCACGTCGGGCGGGATGGGGAAGAAGGAGCTTTCAGCGAAGGAGACTACGGCCAGCGTGGGAAGCGCATGGCGGCTCTCGGAAAGCGCGATTACCTTGTCGTAGAGCCGCCTCAGCATGGCGCTTGCTTAGCGGGGCGAGGCGCCCTTGTCCATCGGCTCACGCCCGCTACCGGGAGAATGCCGCGGTTGACCGCGCGGCGGCCTTATCCCATGTTCCGCCCCATGCCCCAGTGGCGGAATGGTAGACGCGGCAGACTCAAAATCTGTTGCCTGCAAGGGCGTGCTGGTTCGAGTCCGGCCTGGGGCACCATTCCATTGATGACTCCCGGCATCTGCTTTGCGCCAGAACTGTCTTCAGTGAGGAAACGGCAGATGAAGTCGAAGACGTTTCTTCTCCTCATTGGCTCGTTTGTATTTTTCGCTCCTCATGCAGCTTCGGCGGAAACAGTGAACGGAAGCGGCGCCTTGACCTTGGCCGCTCTCGTCGGCACGGTTTCCCCACTTCTGAGCGGGTCAGAGAAAGGCGTGTTGAGGCAGCTCCTCGATGGTCGGGCGAAATTCGCCTTTCCGGCAGGAAAGACCATCTGTGTCCAGGCCGGGAAACTCACCTGCCGCGCAAGCAATGTCGATCTCAAGTCGCACTCCTGCGCGCTGAACTTTGGTAGCCACGATGTCGCGCTGAAGGGCAGGCGCGCGCATGAGCTCTACGCCACTCTCGCCGAGATCGGCGTTGCGCCGGATGGTGCTGCCGGCTCCACCTTCGAAGCCGTCTCAAACCTGAAATGCACGATCGATCCCGGCGAGGTGAAACGGAATTCCGGCGGCGGCGCGAATTGCGACTATGCTCAGCCCAACTAGCTTGGATGATCAGGCGCCGGGAAGAAGCAGCTTGAAGCTCGACCGCCAAACCGAAGCGCTGTTGTATTGGGTGTCCTCGTCCACCGCCACGCCGCTGTGGAATCTCTCCCCCGACGCCGCGCGTGAGGAGTATCGCCGCACGCTGGCCAAGACGGAGATCGCGCCGCCTGAGATTGGCATGGCCAGCGATCTTGCCGTGCCGGGCCCTGCCGGACCGATGCGGTTGCGCAAATACCTCCGCGCCGATCCCGGGCGTGCTGCCGAAGCAGCCATCCTGTTCTTGCATGGCGGCGGCTGCGTTCTCGGCGACGTCGAGACGCACGACGTGTTGTGCCGCACGTTGTGCCACGACACGGGCGCGACGGTCTTCTCGCTCGACTACCGGCTGGCGCCAGAGCACCCGTTCCCCGCAGCGGTGGAGGACACGGTCGCGGCGCTGACCTGGCTGTCGCACGAGGCGCCCGCGCTCGGCCTCGATCCGGAGCGCATCGCGATTGCCGGTGACAGCGCAGGCGGCGGATTGGCGGCTGTCGCGCTGCACGAGACCAAGGGCCGGCTCGCGGCGCCCGTGCGCGCCCAGGCTCTGATTTATCCTGCGCTCGACCTGCGTGGACGGTTACCCTCGCGGCAGGAGCTTGCCCACCACTTTCCCATCCCGCGCGACATGATCGATTGGTTCTTCGATCACTACTTCGGGTCCGCCTGGCCGTTCACCGACCCCCGCGCGATCCCCTCGCTCTACGAAGACTACACCGGCCTGCCGCCGGCGCTGATCATCACCGCCGGGCATGACCCCCTCCGCGACGAGGGAGCGGAGTATGCCGAGACACTCGCCGCTTCCGGTGTGCCGGTCGAATACTTGTGCTGCAAAGGCACCATCCACGGCTTTATGAATATGGGCCGCGTGTTGCGCACCGCGCACGGCTTGGCGCGCCGGCGAATTGCGGCGTGGCTGGCGGAGCGCTTGCGCGAGACATAAAAGTGACTCCGGAGACGCAGTCTTGTGAGAACGATGACGCTAGTAACGAACTGCCTTCGGGGCGCTCTTGCCGGCCTTATTCTCGCTGCCGCCAGCGCGAGCGTCGAGGCTGAGACGGCCGGACCGGTCATCAAGGGGAATGTCATCGAGGGCGTGCGCGATGCCCGCCATTGCGAGATCATTCCGATCGTCCGCGATCGCTTGCATCTGGAAGCTACCGTCTACAACACCCTCGGTCTCAACGACTGTCCCGCGTCGGTCTGGGACAGCATCACCGAGGAGGCCATGAAGCAGCGCTTCGGCGCCATCACAGTTTTGCTCAACGGCCCCCGTTATTTCCTGATGGATTCGATCACGGCCGAAGGCGCCACAAAGGCGGGGGAAAAGATCGACGCAGGCGGGCTCGCCCTCACCGAGCGCGCCTCGATCGACGTCGGCCTGTTCGACCTGCTGGACCGAGCCTATCGCGAGACCACGATTGACCGCGACACGACCTATCTCTTCAAGGCCGGAAGTCCCATCTTCATGCTGGAGGCTCCCGACGGCGCCCGTTACGTCATGCAGGCTTACGCGCAGATCGTGGACAAGACGCTCACCTATAACGACCTGCCCGCGCTCGCCGCCCCGCTACACGACGATGGTCGCGGAAAAGGATCTCGTCGCCGGCGCGACAGGAAAGGCGACCGTCGTGCAGGACGATCTCAAGAATACCTATCAGAAGCTCGATTGAAGCTCAGCCATAAGCGAAGGATCGCGCCATGAGCAAAGAGGCGGCAGCTGAACGGCACGGCGATCTCGGGGAGCAGCGTTTCTCCGGAAAGCTCAGCGACGACTATCCGTTGTGGCGCCTTGCCCGGCCATTTCTCGACGAGGTGCATGACGTCGTCGCCGGTGAGTTGCGCAACTTCACGAGAACCCGCGAGCCGCCACTCCATGCGCTCGATACCGGCATGGGAGACGGCGCCATCGCCAAGCTCCTGCTTCACGACGCTAAGCTCGATGTGGTCGGCGTCGACAACGAACCGAAAATGCTCGAGCAAGCGCGCAAAGGTCTGTCCGCTGCGCTTGCAAGCGGCAGGCTTAAGATCGCTCTCGATGACGCGTTGCAGTTCCTGGCCGGGCAGCCGCCGCAATCAATCGACGTGATCGCCTCGGGCTACGTCCTCCATAACCTGACCGCGGACTATCGCGACCGCCTCTATGGCGAGATCTGGCGCGCGCTTGCTCCGTCAGGCATCCTCATCAATGCCGACAAATATGCGCAAGAAGGCGAGGCCCATCGCCAGGCGCTGAGATGGC
>DASYIU010000197.1:0-3188 GCA_035997285.1 Methyloceanibacter sp.
ATACTACGTCGGATTTTCAAGGCGTCTAGGCATGGCGAAGCGCAGCGCAGGCATCCTGATGTATCGGCGGGGCGCCGCCGGCATCGAGCTTCTGCTCGTGCATCCCGGCGGTCCTTTCTGGACGAAGAAGGATCACGGCGCCTGGTCGATTCCCAAGGGGGAATATGACGCCGAGGAAGAGCCGCTCGCCTGTGCCATCCGCGAATTCGCGGAGGAGCTCGGCAGTGCGCCGCAAGCCGTAGACGTGGGCGCCTTTCTCGAGCTAGGCGAGCTCGTGCTGCCGAGCCGGAAGGTAATCACGGCTTTCGCGATCGCGGGCGAGTTCGATCCGGCCAAGCTCAAGTCCAATCATTTCGAGATGGAATGGCCGCCGAGGAGCGGGCGGAAGCAATCCTTTCCCGAGGTCGACCGCGCCGCGTGGTTTGCGGCCGACGAGGCGCGAGAAAAGATTCAACCCGGGCAATCCCCCTTCATTGATCGCCTGCTTGCGACACTCAGCCACAAGCAGCGGTAGAGTCGTCGACCGCCCGCAACGGATCCTCGCAGGCGGAGTGGCTGCGAGCCTACCCTTCCCATCAGCCATCGCCTCGCGTTACCATGGCGTACAAGAATTTGTCTGGACCAGCATCCGAGCTTGGGCTCAGCGTCCATCTTTGTGACATCAACGCAGGGCCTATTGACCTGCGCTTGAGAACAGAGCACGCGAAGCTCTCGCGAGGGACCAAGGAATACCGGCTGGTGCATGAAGCTTAACGGGGTCAAGAGCAGGCGGGCGTCGGTTCCGGCGGGTGCCTTGTTGGCGTGCCTTCTGTTCGGCGCCTTGATTTTGGCGCCGTGGGACCGCACCCGCGCCGATCCGCTCAACCCTTACAACAGCTTCACCGATAGCGGTGCGGTCAGCCCCCAGGAGAAGGCGCGCCGCGACCAGGTCCGCACCGAGCTCTACGAGCGCTATAGCGGCGACTACCAGATGCCGGTGCCATTCGTGAGCGCGGAAAGCATCTCTGCCCTGCAACAGGCGATCGAGAAATACCAGGACATTGTCCAAGCCGGCGGCTGGCCCGCGATCGGCGAGAAGGTCACGCTCCGGCAGGGCGATACGGCGTCCGCAATCGCCACGATCGGCCAGCACTTGATAATCGAGGGCGATCTCCCGCAGGGCTCGGGGCGCAATCCCACCTTCGACACCGAGTTTCTCCAGGGGCTGGCGCGCTTCCAGATCCGCAACGGCATGCGCGTCAGCGGCTTCGTCGATTCGCGCACGCTGGCGGCGCTCAACGTGTCGGCGCCCGAGCGGCTGCAGCAGCTCAGGACCAATCTCACGCGCGTCGAGCGCCTGATGAAGATCAACCAAGCGCCGCGTTACGTGCTGGTCAATGTGCCGGCCTTCATGGCGCAGGGGGTGACCAAGGGACAGCTCACTTTCTCGAGCAACGTGATCACCGGTAAACCGGCCCGGGCGACGCCGGCCGTTTCGGCCAACATCGTCGAGGTCAATTTCTATCCCACCTGGAGCGTGCCCGATATCGTCGCCCAGCAGGATCTCATTCCCAAGATCCGCAAAGACCCGAGCTATTTCGCCGAGGAGCATTTCACCGTCAGGCCGGACTGGAAGGCCGAGCCGCTCAATCCCGAGACGGTCGATTGGAATTCGCCGCAGGTGGTGAGCTACAAATTCCGCCAGGAGCCGGGGCCCTTCAACGCGCTCGGCGTCGTGCGCATCAACATGCCGAACAAATACAGCGTCTACATGCACGACACCCCGCTCAAGCAGCTGTTCAGCCAGTCGGTGCGGGCATTCAGCTCGGGCTGCGTGCGCGTCGAGAAGGTTCTCGATCTCGTCGCGTGGCTGCTCAGCGATCAGAAGGGCTGGGACCTCGCCAAGGTCGAGGCGCAGGTCGAGCGGGGCGAGCGGCTCGACGTGAAGCTGAGCCGGCCGGTGCCGGTGCATTTCGTGTATCTCACCGCCTTTGCCAACCCGAACGGCATGGTGCAGTTCAGGCCGGACATCTACGGCCGTGACGCCCCCGAGGCCGACCAGACCGACGACCAGAGCGCGGTGATCGCCCAGCAACGCGCCGCGGTCACGCCCTGAGGTATCGGAGGAGATCGGCATCTGCCGAACCCAACCTTGGTCCCGGCGACGGTAGCCGCGCAATAGGCCTCACATGCGCTCCTTAGACTCCATCAGCTTCGACGCCCACGATTTCCAGCTCATGGGAGAGCAGGGCGGCGCACGCATATGGCAAACGCCGGCGGGGGAGGTCATCTTCATGCAATATTTCGGCAGGGCGCCGGACATCCAATCGAGCTTGCAGTCGCTGGCGGCTCTTCGCCAAGAGTGGAGAAACCTCGCCGCGAAATCGGGCGGCGCCATCGTCGAGGTCGAGACCCACACGATCGACGGCTGCGAGGCGCTGCACGCGATTCTCAAAAAGCCGCAACAGCCGGCTGGCATGGCCTATCTCGGCTCGATCACTGTGCCACGTGACTTCAGCTATCAGGTCAACGTCGCAGCGCGAGAGCAGGGCGTGACAGGATTGCGTGATACGGCGGTGTTCGCCAAGTGGATGCAGCAGGGCGAGGTCGCGTGGGACGAAGCGACGGGCAAGCCCAAGGGATGGATGCACGATCCTTACGATCCGTCGATCGAGACGCCTCTCGCCTGGAACCAGTCGGAAGCCGAGATCTACGATGCCGAGTTTCCTGACCATCCGCTCTCGCGGCTGCGCGCGCTGATGGTGCATATCGAAGCCACGCTGAAGCTCGCCGACGAGGTGCGGGCCGAGCCCCGGTTCCATCCGGGCTGACGTCTTGTCGAGGCCTTGGCAGCCGCGACGCGTCGCCGGCGCAGGGTCGCGAGCAAGCGCGAGAGGAAGCCCGCCCGGTGAGAGCCCCGGCGGGCTTTTTGCTTTGGCAGCTCGGGCGGAGGCGACGGAGCGCCGCAGCGACACCAGGGCGCACGACAGCGGCAACGGCGGGGCATAAATAAGGAGGGAAAGCAACCGATGGAATGGTCTGATGCGGTATCAAGATGCGAGTAGCTCCTTATTACTGGGAAAGACGATGTTTCGGGTCACCAAGCTCCGCCTGTTCGAGATCGGCGTCGCTCTCCTGCTGACCATTGCGGCGCTGTTATTCGTCGGCCTGACGGTGGGGGCCGCAGAGATTGCGGGCCTCCACGTGGC
>DASYIU010000198.1:0-4487 GCA_035997285.1 Methyloceanibacter sp.
TATCTGTTGGCAGCGGAGAGGCGCTTGCCTTTCAGGAGACGCCTGCGCCGCCGCCCGCAGATGTCCGGCAAGCCGGTCCCGATGCAAGTGCGCTTCAGCTGGGCACGCCCAGCGCTCTTCCCGCCGATCCGCAAGCCTATAGCGGAGGGCTGAAGCTCTTCGGCTACACCGTTCTCCCCAACCTCAATTTTGGCCTTGATGTGCTCTATGGTGAAGATCAGCAGAAATTGCAGCTCGGGGGGACCGACAGTCTCGACACGCTCGACCAGAATGGTAACGCCACTGTTCTAGGCAAGGTCAAGCGCCGCTTCTAGAGCAACCGCTTCACTTGACATGATCGCGCGCCTTGGCGCCGCTTCGGTGCACCTTCTGACCGCTACGGGCGCAGTGTTTGCGCTCCTTGCGCTGCGTGCCGCAAGTGCGGACGACTGGCAGACGATGTTCGTCTGGCTCGTGATTGCGCTCTTTGTCGATGCCATCGACGGCCCGCTTGCGCGCCTCCTTAACGTCAAGACGGTGTTGCCGCGTTTTAGCGGCGAGCGCCTCGACCTGATTGTCGATTATCTGACCTATGTGGTGGTGCCGGCCTTCGCCCTAACCGAGGCGAGCCTCTTGCCAGAAGGCGCGCGCCTTCCCGCGGCGATCGCCATCCTTCTATCGAGCCTGTTTCACGCGGCCGACTTCAACAGCAAGACCGAGGAGGGGTACTTCGTCGGCTTCCCGGCGATCTGGAACATAGTCCTGCTCTATTTGTTCGCGCTTCAGCTAGGACCCTTCTTCTCGCTTGCCATTGTCGGCTTCTTCGTCCTGCTCACCTTCGTGCCGCTTCTTGCGGTGCACCCGCTCCGCGTGGCGCGGCTTCGCCCGCTTACCGTTCTCGCCACGCTGCTGTGGGCAGGAGCGGCGTCGGCTGCCGTAGCCAATCCTTTCCCATCGCCCCTTTGGGTCCAGGCTCTGCTGCTCTTGACCGCTGCCTATTTCACCGGCGTCGGACTGTATCGTTGGCTCAGATGATGGACCTCGCGACCGACGACGCTTTCGCCATGGACCTCGATTTCCGGCTAAGCTACTAGCTCGGGCGGGATGCACCCGCGTTCAGACCTCCATTTCCTTTGACAATCCAGGCCGATGCTCATCGATTTTCTGACCGATCCGCATATCTGGGCAAGCTTCATTGCCCTGAGCGCGATGGAGATCGTGCTAGGGATCGACAACGTCGTCTTCATCTCGCTGATGGTCTCGCGCATGGTGCCCGAGCAGCGGCTCATGGCGCGGCGCATCGGGCTGTCGCTCGCCCTTGTCTTCCGCGTCATCATGCTGGCCGGCATCGCGTATATCATTCATCTGACCACGCCGATCTTCAGCATTGCCGGCTACGACTTCTCCTGGCGCGACCTCATCCTCATCGCCGGCGGCCTGTTTCTGCTGTTCAAGGGCACGCGCGAGATCCATGACGACATCGAAGGCGAGGAGCATGAGGAGGGAGCTACCAATCGCGTCGTCGACACCATGGTGTCCGCTATCATTCAGATCGCGGTGATCGACCTCGTCTTCTCCATCGACTCGATCATCACCGCGGTCGGCATGGCCGATCATGTCGAGGTGATGATCGCCGCGGTCGCGGTCGCCATCCTCGTGATGTATTTGGCCTCTGAGCCGGTGGCGGCCTTCATCGAGCGCCATCCCACCACCAAGATGCTGGCGCTCTCCTTTCTTCTGTTGATCGGGGCCGCTTTGGTGGCCGACGGCATGCATTTCCACATCCCGCGCGGCTACATCTATTTCGCCATGGCCTTTGCCGCCGCCGTCGAGGTGGTCAATGTCGTGGCGATGCGCAGGCGGCAACGCCTCGCCGCGAGCGCGCGGGCGAACCGGCAGGCCAAGGGCTGATCGCCCCGACCCAAATTACCTTAACTTTGTCACGCGATTCCCTTGGGTTAGCCCCAAATTGACCGCGTTTGCCCGGCGCTATCGTGCTTTCATGTGTCAGTTCCAAGACAAGAACGAAGGGGAAGCGATGAAAATCGGAGCATTTGTATTGGCCGCGGGGCTCGCCCTCCCGGCAACCGCCTCTCTTGCCGATCCGATCACACTTGCCGGCAATGAGCTGCGCAAGGCCATCAGCGGCAAGACCGTCTATCTCAACGTCTCGGGGTTCGAGTTGCCGATCCGCTATACCGCCAATGGCCGCATGTCCGGCAAGATGAGCACGATCGCGGCGAGCTTCTCGCGGGGCGACGGCGCCTCTGACACCGGCAAGTGGTGGGTCGCCAACGACCAGCTGTGCCAGCAATGGTCGAGCTGGATGGACGGCAAGGCCTATTGCTACAAGCTGACCCGCAATGGCGCGAGCGTGCAATGGACGCGTAACGACGGCCATTCCGGCACCGCGCGCATCGGGGGCTGACCCGCGCCAGCCAAGGCCATCGCCATAGCCGTCGCCGGCTGGCCATCCATTTTCTCCAATTGCGTGAGCCGCCTCCGGGCGGCTCTTCGCTTTTTGGGGGAAGCATGCGCAGTCGCTCGATAGGCGAGAGAGGTGTGGACGATCAACCGCTGGGCGCTTGCCGGTAACCGCGTGTTTGCATTAGGGTGAACTCTTCGTTGTGTTTCGTTTCGCGTAGCGTATCGTCTTGTGCGTTTGTGTGAGTTGCGCGTTTCTCGTCGTTGCGTGCGTTGTGTCCGCAGAGTCCCAACATGTCGATGCGTTGCGCCGCGGCCCTCGGTCGTGGAATGCTTGGCGCGCGCAAAATCCCTCGATCAGCCCGAATCTAACCGGTATCGCGCTCAGCGTCGGCGAGCGGCAGATGGGGCCGATCAGCGGCGGACCCATCAACCTTGCGTCCGCGCGCCTCAGGCACGCCTCGCTGCGTTTCGCTACGCTTACTGGTGCCAATCTGACCTGGGCTGACCTTTGGGACGCCGATCTGAGTGACGCCCGGCTCGACGGCGCCAATCTCTCCGGCGCCGATCTTCGCGAGGCGCTCCTTGATCGCGCCGATTTCGTCAATGCCAAGCTCACGGGTGCCAATCTCTCTGGCGCGAGCTTGCAAGAAGCGCGCAATCTGACACAGAGCCAGATCGAGGAGGCCGTGGGCGACCCCTTCACGCTGCTTCCGCCGCATCTGAGCCGACCTGAAACCTGGACTGGCACCTTCTCCCAGGTGGTCGAGGATTACCGCACGCGGAACGCACCCTATGCCCGAGAGGCGAGTGTCACCACGCCACCACAAAGGGTGGAAACGGTATCCTGGCTTGTCGGCGGCCCTCGATCGGCTGCGCCTGCCGCGCGACCAGCCACGCCGCAGCGGACTTAAGGGCGCTCGCCACCGGGCGCCTGATCGGGGTTAGTGGAAATCGATCCGGATGGTGAAGGACTGCGCACCCCCGGGCGGCGCGGGGTAGGGGGCGGCATTGCGCACGGTCGCGAGCGCCAGCTGATCGAGCCGCGCGTTTCCGCTTGAGCGGCCGACGCGTACGAATCTGAGCGCGCCCGCATCGCCGATGGCGAAGACCACCGTCGTGCTGCCGCTTTCACCCGCCTTGGGCTTATGACGGGCAAGCGCCGACCACACCTGCGCACCATAGTTGCCGCCGCTTGGCCGACTGGTTGGAGCCGAGGTGAGAGAGGTCGAAGGCTTGTCGGTCGGCGCGAGCACCATGGGCTTCCAAGGGCTTGTGCCGCGCGGCTGAGACGCCTCTTGTGGAGGGGGAGCGGGGCGCTTCAGGCGCGGCTTGTCTAGACCGGCCTTGGGCGTGGCTGACGGCGTCGTCACCTTCGCGGTAGTAGGCTCAGCGCTCATCGTCTTGCTGGTACCATTCTCCACGCTGGCCTTGTTTGTGCTGCCAGCGTGAGCGCTTTTCGGCTGAGTGGGCTTTGCGATCTCCGCCTCAGTGGCCTTGGAGGCAGAGTGTGGCGCCGCCGCTGCCGGTGCTGGTCGCTCGACGCTCGCCGTCTTGCTCGTGCCGTTCTCCACGCCGGCGTTGGTGATGCTGCCGGCGAGGGGGCTTGCCGGTTCAGAAGGCTCGGCGAGCACCGCATGAGGCGAGGCATTCACATGTACGTCGCCTTCGGACACTGACATGTCCACCGAGGTGTCGTTGCCGGGCGCGGGATCTGGGCGACCCTCATCCGGACGCGCATCGGCAGTTTCCGCGTTCAGCGGGGTCCCCCCGGGGGCAGCCTCCGCATCGCTGCCTGCCGCGGGCGACGGCGCCTCGATGGCTGCTTCAGGCTCTACGGCTTGCGGCAGATCGGCAATGGAAGCCGTGTGATCGATATCGGCCTGGTCAGAGGCACCTGACATCGCCGCAGTCGGAGCGAAGGGAGTCCGAGCTACCGGCTCGGCTATTTTGGGAGGACGTGCCAGATCCGCTTGCGCGGGCGCGGACATTTCCACCTCGCTCCCTGGATGCCCCCACTCAGCGGTCACCGCAAGAAACACCATGGTGCCGCAAACGAGGATGGCGCCGGCGACAACCGTACA
>DASYIU010000199.1:0-2372 GCA_035997285.1 Methyloceanibacter sp.
AGGGGGAGGGACAGGGAGGGGGGTAGGCCGCGAATGCGGAGTGCTGCCAATACCCCCCTCCCCACCCCTCCCCCTCAAGGGGGGAGGGAGCAGAGCGGAGCGCGTGGAGAGATCGCGAGCGCCACATCATTCAAACCCTGAACAGCTTCGCATAGCGCGTCTTGATCTCCTCGCTCTGCGCTTCGACGCCGGCAGGGTCGTCCTTCATCAGCTTGATGTCGGAGAACTTGCGCGCGCCCGGCTTCTCCTCGACCTGAGCATGCACCGAGTGCTGGCGGGCGAAATCGACGAGCAGTTGCTGGCCTTCGCGCGAATGCAGGTAGCTCTGGAACAGGCGCGCCGCATTCGGATTCGGCGCGGATTTGAAGATCGCGGTCGGCCCGGTGACCGTCGGCGCACCCTCGCTCGGATAGATGACCTCGACCGGCTGGCCGCGCTCCTTCAACTGGATCAGATTGTACTCGTTGCCGTCGGCCATCACGGCTCGCTCGCCGAGCGCGAGCTTCTTCGGCGGGTCAGTCGAGGACTGCACCTGCATGATGCGCTGCTTTGAGAGCTTTTCCAGATAGCCCCAGCCGAACTCACGTACGATCTGGAACGTCGCCGTCATGATCGTTCCCGAATAGGCCGGATGGCCCTTCACCATCTTGCCGGCCCACTTCGGGTCGAGCAGGTCGGCGAAGCTCTTCGGCGCGTCCTCGGGCTTCACGAGGTTGGTGTTGTAGCCAAGTGACGACACGTACACGCGCGTCAGCCCGCTCAGGCCCTCGGGATCCTGGTATTCGGTCGGGAAATATCGCGCGATGTCCTCGGGCACATAAGGCGCGAGCCAGCCGTTGCGCTTCCACGTGATGATGTGCGCGGCGTCGGCCGTGTTCACCACGTCGACCGCGTTGATGTTGCTTCCCTGCTCCTGCGCGATGCGCTGGAACACGCGCTCGGCGCCGGAACGCTCCACCCGCACCGTGATGCCGGCATATTTCGCCTCGAAGGATTTCGCGAACTTCTCGGCAACGGGCAGGTCCATGGCGGTGTAGAAGGCGAGCTTCCCTTCCTTCGTGGCGGCATCGATCAGCGCGGGGATGACCGGCTCGGCGGCGGGCGCGGCGGCCACGACGCGCGTTGCAAAGGTAGCCGTGCCGGCGAGTGCGATAGAGGAGCGGAGGAACGTACGGCGCGACAAGGTCATGGTCACACCCTAAACAGCTTCGTGTAACGGGCCTTGATCTCGTCGGCCTGCTTCTCCACGCCGGCGGCATCGTCCTTCATCAGCTTGATCTCCAACAGAGATTTGCGGCCAGCTTTGTCCTTGGCCTGCGGGTGCGCGGACCGTAACCCGCCGACATCGATGATGGCTTGCTGCGCCTCGGGCGTGAAGCAGAAGGCCTGGAACAGGCGCGCGGCATTCGGATTCGGCGCCGCCTTGAAGATGCCGTTCGGCCCGACGATCAGCGGCGAGCCTTCGGTGGCGTAGACCGGTTCGACCGGCTTGCCGTCTTCCTTCAACAGAAACAGCACGTACTCGGCGCCATCCGACATCACGGCACGCTCGCCGAGCGCCAGCTTCTTCGGCGGATCGGTCATCGACTGCACCTGCATGATGCCCTGCCGCGCGAGCTTCTCGAAATACTCCCAGCCGAGGTCGCGTGCGGTCTGGAAAGTCGCCGTCATCGCGCCGCCGCTGTAGCCGGGATGCGACTTGACGATCTTGCCCTTCCACTTCGCATCCAGCAGGTCGGCGAAGCTCTTCGGCGCGTCCTCGGCTTTCACGAGATTGGTGTTGTACCCAATGACGCTCAGCGTGATGCGGGCGGTTGCAAAAAGGCCGTCGGCGTCGCGATGCTCGGCGGGAAAGAATTTGGCCACGTCCTCGGGCAGGTAGGGCGCGAGCAGGCCATCGCGCCTCCAGGCGACGAAATGCGCGGCGTCGGACGAGTTGACCACGTCGACCGCGTGGATGTTGCTCGAATACTCCTGCCCAATGCGCTGGAACACACGCTCGGCCCCCGAGCGCTCGACCCGCACCGCGACGCGGGGATATTTCGCCTCAAAGGATTTCGCGAGCCGTTCAGCGACCGCGAGATCGATCGAGGTGTAGTAGACGACCTTGCCCTCTTTCTTTGCAGCCTCGACCAGAGCGGGCGTGATCGCTTCGGCGGCGGGGGTTGCGGAAACGACCCGGGTGGACAGAGCCGCGCCGGCTGCGAGGGCGGACGTGTGGAGGAACATACGTCTACTGAATGGCATCGCTTGGCACTCCGCGAGCCGCTGGCTCGGTGTGACCCTCTCCCCTTGTGGGAGAGGGTGGCGAGCGTAGCGAGCCGGGTGAGGGGTTACTGCCTTTCAACAAGCAACCCCTCACCCCGCCGCCT
>DASYIU010000200.1:0-10657 GCA_035997285.1 Methyloceanibacter sp.
CCTCCTCGCCACTCAGCACGCCCTTCTCTTCGGCCTCGACGATCCAAGCGACCCAGTGGGGCTGCTCGAATACACGCTTATCAAGGTGGTGGCGAACGAGGAGGCCGAGCGAAAGCTCGAGCGCGCCATTCGCAGCGGCGCGGTGAAGCGCTATCACAACGTCGATTGGATCGCCGAGGCCGAAGAGAAGGGCGTGCTGAGTGGCGAGGAGGCGCGCGCTCTTGCCGAGCAGCGCGATCTCGTGGCGCGCGTCATCGGCGTCGACGACTTCGCCGCTTCCGACATTTCGCCGCGGCGAGCCGCGAACCCCGCGTCCGAAGTTGCGGCACAGGCGCCGGCGCTCATCGGCCAGCCAGTTTCTCCCGAGCAACAAGAGCATATTGCTGCTGAGTAAGGCCGAACATGCCGACGACACTTCCGAATTTGCAGGACTGGCGCTTCGCCATCGACTTCGAAGGGATCGCCTGGGCGGTCATCGACCGTAAGGGCGAGAGCATGAATTCGCTCGGCCGCCGCCCGATCGAGGAGCTTGGCGAGATCGTCAAGGCGGTCGAAGCCGCGGCGGCGAGCGGCGAGGCGAAGGGCCTCGTGCTGATGAGCGCCAAGGAGCGGAGCTTCATCGCCGGCGCCGACATCCGCGAGTTCGAAGGCTTCGACACCGAGGCCAAGATCAAGGAGGTGGTGCGGCAGACGCTTGAGCTTTTCGACCGCGTCGAGCGCCTCCCGGTCCCCGTCATCGCCGCCATTCACGGCTATTGTCTCGGCGGCGGGCTCGAGCTCGCTCTTGCCTGCAGCTACCGCATCGTCGATCGCGAGGAGGGGACGCGGCTCGGCTTTCCCGAGGTGAAGCTCGGCATCTTTCCTGGCCTCAACGGCACGGTGCGGTCCATCCAGCTCGCCGGCCCCATGGACGCCATGACCGCCATGCTCACGGGGCGGATGCTGCGCCCAACTGCCGCCAAGGCCATCGGCCTCGTCGATCAACTCGTGCCGACCCACCACAATCTCCGCTGGGCCGCGCGCAAAGCGGTGCTGCAGAAGCGCCGCTCTAAGGGCGCGCCGTGGTGGAAGCGGCTGATGCTGAAGCAGCCCGTGCGCGGCATGCTGGCGAAGCAGATGCGCGCCAAGACGGCGGCCAAGGTGCGCGAGGAGCATTACCCCGCGCCGTTCCGCCTCATCGAGCTCTTCGAGCATTACGGGGACGACCCCATCAGCATGCGGATTGCCGAGACGGAGATGTTCACGCCGTTGATGGCGAGCGAGGCCTCGCGCAACTTGCGCCGCGTGTTCAAGCTGTCGGAAATGCTGAAGGACGAGGCACCCAAAGACGGCTTCAAGCCGCTCAGGGTCCATGTCATCGGGGCCGGCACCATGGGCGGAGACATCGCCGCCTGGTGCGTCGTCTCTGGCATGCAGGCGAGCCTTCAGGATGTCGACGAGGCGCAGATCGCCAAAGCGCTCGCCCGCGCCAAAGGCCTGTTCAAGCGCAATCTCCGCTCCCCGCTCGCCATCGACGCGGCGATAGCGCGGCTGATCGCCGACCCCAACGGCAAGCAAGTGAAGCATGCCGACGTGGTCATCGAGGCGATTGTCGAGAGGCTCGACGTCAAGCAGAAGCTGTTTCAGCAGTTGGAGAAAGAGGTGAAGCCGGGCGCCGTGCTCGCCACCAACACCTCCTCGCTGCGGCTAGAGGACATCGCCAAGCCGCTCGCCGATCCTGGCCGCCTGGTCGGCCTCCATTTCTTCAATCCCGTGGCGCAACTGCCTCTGGTCGAGGTCGTGCGCGCAGAGGGGACACGCGAGGTGGAGGTACGCAAGGCCTGCGCCTTCGTCACCGCCATCAACAAGCTGCCGCTGATCGTGAAGAGCTGTTCGGGCTTCCTCGTCAACCGCGTGCTCGCGCCCTACATGATGGAGGCGGTGCGCCGCTACCAGCAAGGCGAGCCGCGGGAGAAGATCGATCAGGCGGCGATGAAGTTCGGCATGCCCATGGGGCCGCTCGAGCTCATGGACATGGTCGGGCTCGACATCGCCAACCATGTCGGCGAGGAGCTGAACCTCGCGCCTAAGACTGACAATCTGCTGACGAGCCTGGTGAAGCAGGGCAAGCTCGGCAAGAAGACGGGAGAGGGGTTTTACGTGTGGGAGCAAGGCAAGCCCAAGCGCGAAGACGCCCATTACGACGATGCCGAGCTCGAGCGCTTGGGTCGCGAGCTGGTGAAGCCCATGCTCGACGAAGCCGAGCGCGCACTGGCCGACAATATCGTGGCAAGCGCCGATCACGTCGATGCCGGAGTGGTCTTCGGCACGGGCTTCGCGCCCTTCCGCGGCGGCCCGCTCAACTACCGCCGCACGCAAGAGCATGCGACCGCAGCAAAAGCTGCGGCGGCCTAAACAGACGGACGGGAGCCCGCGAGGGATATTATGGCGGAAGCGGGACTACGGCGGGTTGCGGTGCTGGGCGGGGTCAGGATCCCGTTCTGCCGCTCGCACACAGCTTACGCCGAGCTCACCAATCTCGACATGCTGACGGCCGCGCTCGGCGGTCTCGTCGAGCGCTTCGCGCTGCATGGCGTCCATATCGACGAGGTGGTGGGCGGCGCGGTGGTGACTCACGCCAAGGACTGGAATCTCGCCCGCGAGGCGGTGATCGGAAGCGCGCTTGCTCCCACCACGCCAGCCATCACCATGATGCAGGCCTGCGGCACGAGCCTCTCGGGCGCACTCGGGCTTGGCGCCAAGATCGCGACCGGGCAGATCGAATGCGGCATCTCGCTCGGCTCCGACACCACGAGTGACGCGCCGATCGTATTCCAGCGGCGCTTCGCCCAACGTCTCGTGGGCTTGTCACGCGCCCGCGGCTTTGGCCAGAAGCTTCAGGCCCTCAAGGGCTTCACCCCCGCCGAGCTTGCGCCCCAGCCGCCCTCGACCTCCGAGCCGCGCACCGGCCTCAGCATGGGCGAGCATTGCGAGCTGATGGCGCAGGAATGGGGCATCACCCGCGAGGCGCAGGACTTTTTGGCCTATGAAAGTCACCGGAAGGCGGCCGCCGCCTACGACGAAGGTTTCATGGACGACCTCGTCGTCCCGTGCGCCGGGATCTTCCGCGACAACAACATCCGCGAGGACATTTCGCTGAAGAAGATGGCCGAGCTAAAGCCCGTATTCGACCGTTCGGGCAAAGGCACCATTACTGCCGCCAACTCCACGCCCTTGACCGACGGTGCCTCCACGGTCTTGCTCGCCGCGGAGGAATGGGCGGCAAAGCGCGGAATTCCGGTCCTGGCCTATCTCAGCCTAGGCCGCACTTCGGCCGTAGATTTTGTTCAAGGTGAAGGCCTTCTGATGGCGCCGACCATTGCCGTGAGCGAGCTTCTCAAGCAAACGGGCCTTGCGCTTCAGGACTTTGATTATTATGAGATTCACGAAGCCTTTGCGGCTCAGGTGTTGGCCACGTTAAAGGCATGGGAGTCCGAGGACTATTGCCGCCGCCGTCTGGGGCGAAGTGGGGCGCTGGGGTCGATCGACCGGGCGAAGCTCAACGTCAAGGGCTCGTCAATAGCTTTCGGGCATCCTTTTGCGGCAACTGGCGCACGAATCTTGGCAGTGCTGGCCAAACTGCTGCATAGTAAAGGCGGCCAACGGGGTTTGATCTCGATCTGCACAGCCGGCGGCATGGGCGTTGCGGCCATTCTGGAAGGAGTGGAAACGCATTCCTTGCCAAAGGCGGCAAAACCGGCCGAAATGGTGGTGGGGGTCGTGTGATCTGTTCCTCCACCGAGCAAAAAAGGGCCGCAAAAGCGGCCTATCGGGGACAGGGGGCAAAGAAAGCAATTGCCGTGGCGGCATGGCGCCAGCGGCCCGACTCATTACGGAGGTGCTTATGAGGCATCATGCAATCGCTGCGGCGATGGGACTTATGACCGCTGCCGTTCTTGCTCCCTGCAGCCAGTCCCAAGCGGCCTCTGCCGATCCCACCGGCTATTGGTACAAGCCGGATGCGGAGCGCGAGTCCAAGATCCAGGTCTTCAAGTGCGGCAAGGGCAAGTTGCAGCTCTGCGCTAAGATCGTCTGGCTCAAAGATCCCAATGACAGCAAGGGTAAAGCTCTGCACGACGTCCGCAACGAGATTCCCTCGATGCGCGACCGGCCGATCGTGGGCCTGACGATCTTCAGCGGCCTTTCCCCGACCGCTGAGGGAACCTGGACCGGCCAGATTTACAATCCCGAGGATGGCCACATCTACGCCGCCACCCTCACGATGCTGTCGCGCAAAGAGATCACGCTGAAGGGGTGCAAGGCTTGGCTGCTCTGCGGCGAGAAGCAGTGGCTCCGGACCTCGGCGCCTGAAGTGCTCACGCCGGCAACGCCGGCCGCCACGCCGCAAATCGACGCTTCAGCTGATCCTTCGGCGGCTCCCTCGATGCCGTCGGGTGCAGCTTCCGCAGCGGCAGCGGCTCCCGCCGCGCCGTCGACTGCCCAGGCTTCAGCCTCTGAGGCCCCGAGCGCCGCCGCCGCCGCGCCTGCCCCGGAAACCGTGCGTGAGGCTTCTGCCGAGCCTCAGTCTGTGTCGGCTGAGTCGCAATTGACCGAGGCCCTGCCCAAGCCGGTCGCTCTGCCCAAGGCCGAGCTTGCGACGCCCGCAGCGCCGCCTGCCGAGCAGGATGCGCGCCCGGGTTATGGCTTCTTGAGCGTGTCTACCGGGCCAGAGACGACCGCGCCCGTCTCGGGCGAGAACGTGTCGAGCATGTTCGATATGACGAAGCCGATCGCCGCTGGTTCCGCGGCCCCGCTTCCAGCCACCACGGCCGCCAAGACCGCCGCAACGCCCGTAGCCGCGACCGCTGCGGCCGATCCCGCTCCTGCCCAGGCGACCACGCAAGCAGCGGATCAGGCGGATGACGGCGTACCGCTGCCAACGCAGAAGCCGAAGGCGAAGACGATCGCCACGGCTTCCGCCAAGCCGGCGGCCAAGACCGTCACCTCGACCTCGGCAAAGCCTGCTGAGCAAGCCGCACCGGCGCCGCAAGACACGGCCGAGGCCGATGCCGCGGACGCGCAAGGCGCTGATTCTGCGCAAGCCACGACCGCCGAAGCGAGCATGGCCGATACGGTGCCGTTGACGCGGAAGCAGAGACGGCTTCTCCGGAAACAGCAGCGGCAGGAGGAGCCCTTCCTGCCCTGGTTGCAGCAGTAGGCCGATAAAGCTGGTCGCGCCGGCGATGGCTTGACGCTGACGCCACGGATAGGGCGGTCAGCGCTTGGCTTCCGCGCGCAACTCCTTTTTCGAGAGCTTGCCGACCATGGTCTTGGGCAGCTGATCGCGGAACTCGATCTCGGCCGGCAGTTCGATCTTTGAGAGCTTGCCTCTCAGGAACTGGAGTAGCTCGGCGGTGGTAGCCTCCCGACCTTCTTTCAGCTTCACAAAGGCCTTGGGCGCCTCGCCCCGGTATTCGTCGGGAATGCCCACCACGATCACCTCGGCGACCGCCCCGTGCGCGTAGAGAGCGTCCTCGATGCGCCGCGGATAGACCTTGAAGCCCGAGGCGTTGATCATGTCCTTGATGCGGTCGACGATGAAGATGAAGCCGTCCTCGTCCATGTAGCCGACGTCGCCAGTGCGGAAGAACCGCCCCACGAAGCTCCCCTCGGTGTCGTCCGGCTTCCGCCAATAGCCGGTCATCACCTGGGGTCCGGCGATGCATATCTCACCCTTCTCGCCTTGGGGCATCGCCACGGCAGGATCTTCCAGCGAGCGGATGGAAATCTCAGTGCCGGGAAGGGGGAGGCCGATCGAGCCTTCCCTGCGCGTCTCGACGGGGTTGCAGGTGACGACCGGAGAGGTCTCGCTCAAGCCGTAGCCCTCGACCAGGGTGCAACGGCACAGCGCCTCGAAGCCGCGCTTCACCTCGAGCGGCAGCGCCGCTCCGCCCGAGATGCAATATTCGAGCGAGCTGAGATCGAAATTCGCGATATGCGGATGACGCAGGATGGCGTTGAACAGGGTGGGCACGCCCGGCATCATCGTCGGCCGTAATTTGCCGATCAGCTTCAAGGTCTCGATCACCTCGAACTTCGGCAGGAGGATGATCTCCATGCCGCTGACGATGCCGAAATTCATCACCGTGGTCATTGCGAAGACGTGGAACAGGGGAATGATGCCGAGCATGCGGTCCCCGTCCGGCGCGGGCCGGTCCTGCCAGAGCTTCACCTGAGCGACATTGGTGGAGAGATTGGCGTGGGTGAGCATCGCCCCTTTGGGCGTGCCGGTGGTGCCGCCGGTATATTGCAGGACCGCGATGGACTCGGGCGTGATGGCCGGCCTCTCATAGTTCCCGTTATTGGCGAGGAGGTCCCGCTCAAGCACGATCTTGCCCTTTGCCGGCGAGGCGCTCGCATTGGCGAGGTGCGTGCGCTGCGTGAGCATGAAGCCGACCGACTTCAGCGCCGGCAACAGCGCGGTGAAGCTTGCGACCACAGCCTTGTCGAGCGCGCCGGACTTGAGCAGCGCCTCGATCTTTCCGAAGGTGAGCGCAAGGTCGAGCGTCACCATGATCTTGGCGCCGCTGTCGCGAATCTGGAATTCGATCTCCTCGAGGCTGTAGAGCGGGTTGAAATTGACGATCGTGCCGCCCGCTTTGAGCACCCCGTAATAAAAGATCACGAAAGCCGGGCTATTGGGCAGGAGGAGACCGACCTTGACGCCTTCGCCAACGCCGAGAGCGCGCAAGCCTTTGGCCGCACGGTCGGACAGAGCCCCGATCTCGGCGAAGCTCAGGCGCTTGCCCATGAAATAGGTGCAAGGGCGCGGCCCGTAAGCCTTGACGGCCTGATCGAGCAGGTCGCCCATCAGCGCCGGCTTGAAGGCCGCATCCCACGCTACGCCCTGAGGATAGGCCTTAAGCCATGGACGCTCAGGCGCTGACGATCCGTCCGGCCCCCTCCGCACGCACGTGGCCTTGAGCTTCCTCGCCATCAGGCTTTTCGTTTTCGCTTTGCTTTACCGGCGCTTAACGGGTTACAGCCGTATCGGCGCGAGGCGATTGGCCGCAACCCCGTTCCAGCATAGTATTATAGCACGGGGTCGGTTAAGGAGCATGGACGCATGCCGCGACGCCCGCATGGGAGAATATGCTGAAAGCGTGGCGCGGCCAGGCGCAAAAACGCCAATTTTCTCGGCGATTAGAACGTCGGGCGGCTGAAGAATTGGGCAAGGACGCGGGTGGACTCGACCAGATTTTAAGTCTATTCCAATGCCCGACTTGCCCTCGGATTAGCTATGATTTAGCCAGGGACCATTAGACACGGACCCCTAACGGGGCAGGGAGAGCGATATGGACGAGGTGGCGACCAAGATCATCGAGATTTTGCGTAAGAACATGAAGGATCCATCGAAGGCCGTCTTGCTCGAAACGCCCTTAAGCGAGCTTGAGATCGAATCGCTCGACCTCGCGGTGATCGTGTTCGATATTGAGGATACCTTTGGTATCGAAATCCCGTATAATGCGAATGAAGAGGTGGAGGCGTTCGCGACGGTAGGGTCCGTCGTCGATCGGGTGAAGGGCATCATCGCAGAGACGAAGGCTTCCGGCGCAGCAGCTTGATCCAGCCATTCCGCTCGGGGGCCTTCCCGGGACGTCGAGTAGGCTTGGGAGTTACGGCTTAGCACTATATGACACACACTAACGGGCGCAGGCGCGTCGTGGTCACCGGCCAGGGCGTCGTTACTCCTTTGGGTACGGGCGTTGACAAGTTTTGGGCTGCGCTCAAAAAGGGCGAGTGCGGCATTCGCCAAGTGCAAAGCTTCGACACCCACGACCTCTACATCACCATCGCGGGCGAGATCCCCGATTTCAACCCGAAGGAGCGGTTGCAGAGCAAGTCGCTGCTGCTCGCCGACAAATATTCCCAATATGCCGGCTGCGCGGCGCAGGAAGCCGTCGTCATGTCGAAGCTCGAGGTGCCGCTCCAGGGCAATAACGCCTATCGCGCGGCCTGCATCATCGGCTCTGGCGTTGGCGGACTCACCACGCTCGAATTCTCCTACAAGATGCTGTTCAAGGAGAACAAGCGGGCGACCCATCCACTCACCTTGTTGAAGGCCATCGGCAGTTCTGCTTCGGCCCATGTCAGCATCGAATATTCCATCAAGGGTCCGACCTTTGGTGTGGTGAGCGCGTGCTCGACGGCCACGCACGCGATCGGCCTCGTCTACCGCATGATCCGCGAAGGCCTGGTCGATGTCGGCCTTGCCGGCGCCGCCGAGGCCTCGCTCAACTGGGGCGCGACGCGCGCCTGGCAGGCTATGCGCGTCTTGAGCCCCGACGGATTGTGGCCCTTCGCCAAGAAGCGCAATGGCACCGTCCTCGCCGAAGGCGCCGGTATCCTGATGCTGGAGGAGCTTGAGCACGCCAAGGCCCGCGGCGCGCCGATCCTTGCCGAGCTTCTGGGTTACGGCATGACCGCTGACGCCGCCGACATGGTGAACCCCTCCATCGACGGGGCCTCCACCGCAATGCAGATGGCGCTCGACGACAGTCATCTCGCGCCTTCCGACATCGACTACGTGAACGCTCACGGCACGGCGACCACCGTCAACGACATCAACGAGACCCGCGCCATCAAGCGCGTGTTCGGCAATGCCGCGAACAAGCTCTCCATCTCCTCGACCAAGTCGATGCACGGCCATTGTCTTGGCGCCGGCGGCGGCATCGAGGCCGTTGCCGCCATCAAGGTGATCGGCGAGGGGTTTATCCCGCCGACGGTCGGGCTGGACGAGCCGGATCCCGAATGCGACCTCGACTACACGGCGAATGTCGGCAAGGCCCGCGAGGTCAATTACGCGATGTCGAACTCCTTCGCCTTCGGCGGCCTCAACGCTGTTATCGTGTTTGGCCCACCGCCGGCCTAGAGCCGGCTTCCGTCTCCACCATTCTTTCGTGCCCTCTCTCCGTCCTCTCGTGGTGCTCGGGCTTGCCGGGGTCGCCAGCGCCGTCGCGGCCTGCCTCGTCGTAAGCTTCGTGCAGGTCGCGCGGCAGCAGAATGGGATCGCCGAGCACGCCGAAGAGATCTTCCGCTCGCCCGCGACTTTCGTCGCGGGCAATCCTGATGGCGATGTCAGCGTCGTCGCCTTCTTCGACTACAATTGCCCCTATTGCCGGCAAGGCGCGCCCGCCCTCGCCAAGCTCATCGCCAATGACGGCAAGGTCCGGCTCGTGCTCAAGGAGCTTCCCGTGCTTGGGCGGGATTCCGAGGCCGTGGCAAGGGTCGCGTTAGCCTCGATCTCTCAAGGCAAGTATCTTGAGCTGCATCAGATGCTCTTCGCCGACCCCGGGCGGGCAACCAAGGAGAAGGCGCTCCGCATCGCCGCATCGCTCGGTCTCGACACGACGAAGCTCCAAAAGGACATGCAAGAGCCCGCCATCGAAGGCGCCATCACCGCCAACAAGGCGCTCGCCGACGCTCTCGGGGTCCATGGCGTGCCGTTCTATATGGTCGGCGACGGGCCAGTGCCCGAAGATGGCGACAGCCTCTACGATGCGCTCGTCGCCAGGGTGGCGGACGTCCGCACGACCGGCTGCCGCATCAAATGCTGATGCCCCGCTTCTGGCGTGACGCGAGGCCACGTCGCGCTAGCAACGCCGCATCGTAACGCTTTCGGTCGAACGCATCCCGATAGCCTTCGCCGCTCCTAAAGACAGATCCAGTGTGAGACCTGTTGCGAAGGGCCCGCGGTCGTTCACGCGAACTGAAACCGTTTGCCCGGTTCTTGGATTGCCGACGACCAGACACGTGCCAAAAGGTAGGGATCTATGTGCCGCAGTCAGCCCGTCTGGATCGAACATTTCGCCTGACGCGGTACGATGTCCGCGCAGCTCATTGCCGTACCACGCAGCAACTCACGAGCTGTTCGGGCTGGGTGCGGGTTGTGAAAAGTATCAGCAGCAACGCAACTGGCCCCATGCGACGCATATCGATCTCCCGTTCTTGGCGTCACGTTTCGTAGCGATTGTTGCCCGAAATCGTGACGGTCTCGGTCCAGGGGCCCTCTGGAACGTCGGCCGCGTCAACGAAACGCCAGGCGGCAAGCCCGTTGTCGCTCATACCCAAATGATGCCAGACGGCGGGCGATACATCCAAGCCGCCCTTGGCCTCGAAGGTGTTGCGGGGCTTGGCCGCCGTGCCGAACACGAAGTCGAAGTCATCCTCCCCGCACGGTCCGACGTCCTGCCATTGGGCAAAGCAGGATCGTCCGTCCCGCACGATCTCGACCCAGCGATTTTTCAGGAGCGGGGAAACGCCGGGGCGATACCAGGGGACGCGTTGGGCGGCGAACTTCAGCGCGTTGGCCTCGCCGAATTCGCCATAGGGCAACGCCACGTAAAACGGGTTTTCCCTAGGCTTGAACCCTGCCGGCCAATGCCCATTCCTGCGCTCAGGGTCGTCGACGCCGCCATAGGACGCCTGCCAATCCTTGTCCCAATAGCTTTCATGGTTGGGGATGAAAGCGTTTTCGGCATCGGAAGGCTCGCCCACCCAAAAGAGGGTGGTCATCGTCACCTTGAAGCCGGTTGTGGCGCTTCGCAGCAAGTAAGCCTCCGCAGAGAGGGCCGAACCCACGATAACGGCTGCCGCCGTCACGAATCTACAGGGTCGC
>DASYIU010000201.1:0-9504 GCA_035997285.1 Methyloceanibacter sp.
GCTAGAGCGCTATCGCAATTTCAGGCGATGGCGCTCTAGGGGGCAGTTTGAGGCCGCCCCTTTTTCGTTTGAGCGAGTGGGCTTGATGGGCCAAGGCGAGAGCGGACAGGCTATGCAGCCCTCATTCGGGTCCACGCTGTGGGCGGGGATGGCGGGAAGCTGCCCGTCCTGCCACCGCGGCAAGTTGTTCGATGGCTATCTCGCCCTTGCTCCACGCTGCAACGTCTGCGACCTCGACTACGGCTTCGCCGAGGCAGGCGATGGACCCGCCGTCTTCGTCATCCTGGTGACGGGCTTCATCGTCGTCGGCCTCGCCCTCATCGTCGAGATCCTCTATGCCCCACCCTATTGGCTGCACGCCCTGCTCTGGGGTCCTCTCGCCATCCTCCTGCCGCTCGTCCTGCTTCGGTCCTTCAAGGGCGTGCTGATCGGTCTTCAGTTCAGGCACAAGGCCGAAGAGGGCAAGCTCGCCTCCTAATAGGGGCATTGCGCGATGCGGACCAAGGGGCTCTTCGGGTTCACCGCGCTTGCGCTCGCCGCCCTTGCCGTGCTGATCGGCCTGGGCGTCTGGCAGCTCGAGCGGCTTCACTGGAAGGAAGGACTGATCGCCGAGATCGAGGCGCGCAGCAGGGGTGTCCCCGTCACCCTTGCCCAGGCGCTCGCCATCGCCCGCCAAGGGCACGACCCGAATTATTACCGGGTGCGTGTCGAAGGCCGCTTCCACCACGACAAGGAGCGCTATCTCTTCGCCCAGTCCCTGTCCGACGGAACCCCCGGCTGGCACGTGATCACCCCCCTAGAGACCGCGGGCGGAGACATGGTCCTCATCGATCGCGGCTTCGTGTCTGACGCTCTGAAAGACCCATCCTCGCGCGCTTCCGGCCAGGTCGAGGACGCCATCACCGTCACCGGGATCGTGCGGTCTCCGGAAATCCAAGGCAGTTTCGTGCCAGACAATGAGCCTGAAGCCAATCGCTGGTTCTGGCGCGACCTTGGCGCCATGGCGCGGTCGATGTTCCCGGAAGGAACCGTCGAGTTGGCGCCCTTCTACCTCGATGCCGAGAAGAGCGACGTGCCGGGCGGCTGGCCCGAAGGCGGCCAGACCCGGCTCGAGGTTCCCAACAATCATCTGCAATACGCCATCACCTGGTTTCTCCTCGCCCTTGGCCTCCTCGTCATCTATGCCGTCTACGTGCGGGGCCTTTATCGCCGGTCCCGGTCATGAGATGAGGGCCTTGGCCCTTGTTGCGGGCGAAGTCTCCCGACGCTAGGGTCACGCGGAAAGCCCGCGTTTTCGCCCAAAGAGGCCCGCCTTGAGATTTGTCAGTACGCGCGGTGAGGCGCCGGCCCTGTCCTTTGAAGGTGCGCTCCTGGCTGCCCTTGCCCGGGATGGCGGGCTGTTTCTGCCGGAAGCTTGGCCCAAGCTTCAACCCGACGAAATCGCGGGGCTGGCCGGCCTCGACTATGCCGACGCCGCCGGCCGCATCATGCGCCCCTTCCTCGAGGGCGATCCTTGCCTTGCCGACCTCGATGCCGTGCTGGAAGAGGCCTATGGCAGCTTCCATCGCCCGGCGGTCGCTCCTCTGCGCCAGATTGCGCCGAACACCTTCATCCTCGAGCTGTTTCACGGACCGACGCTCGCCTTCAAGGACCTCGCCATGCAGGTGGTGGCGCGGCTCATGAACCGCGCGCTGTTGCGCCAAGGGGCGCACGCCACGGTGATTGGGGCCACCTCCGGCGACACCGGCGCTGCCGCCATCGAGGCCTTTCGCGGGCTCGAGGCGATCGATGTCTTCATCGTGCATCCCAAGGGGCGGGTGAGCGACGTGCAGCGCCGTCAGATGACGACGGCGACAGAGCGGAACGTTCACAACATCGCCCTAGAAGGGACCTTCGACGACTGCCAGGGGATCGTGAAGGCGCTGTTCGGCGACGGCGCGCTCCGCGACCGGCTTGCGCTGACCGGCATTAACTCGATCAACTTCGCCCGCATCCTCGCCCAGATCGCCTATTACTTCACCGCTGCGGTGAGCCTCGGCGCGCCCTATCGCCCGGTCGCCTTCACCGTGCCCACCGGAAATTTCGGTGATATTTTCGCAGGTTACGCCGCGCGCGAGATGGGCCTGCCGGTCGCGCGCCTCGTTATTGCCACGAACCTCAATGACAGTCTCGTCCGCGCCTTGGCCTCGGGGGTTTACGAGCCTAAGGGCGTGATCGCCACCTCTAGCCCGAGCATGGACATCCAGCTTGCAAGCAATTTCGAGCGCCTGCTGTTCGAGCTTGCCGGCCGCGACTCCCGCCGGGTGAAGGCGCTCATGGAGGAGCTCCGCAAGACGGGGGCATTCCGCCTGAACGAAGCCGAGCTTGCTCAGCTGCGCGGCCTGTTCGCGGCGCATTCGATCGGCGAGCACGAGACGGAGATGACCATTCGCGGGCTGGCTGAGGAGACGGGTGTGCTGGTCGATCCGCACACCGCCGTCGGGGTGGCCGCGGCGCGCGAGGAAAGTGGCCTCGGCCCCACGCCCATGGTCGTGCTGTCAACCGCCCATCCCGCCAAGTTCCCCGAGGCGGTCGAGCGGGCGACCGGCCGCGTGCCCGAGCAGCCCGAGCGGCTCCGGCTGAGACTTGGCCAGAACGAGCGCTGCACCTTCCTTCCCAACGATTTTGCCGCCGTCGCCGCCTTCATCGAGACCAACGCGCGCGTGCGCGACAAGGGCGTGCGCGGCCGCCGGACAGGGGTTTCCGCGTGAGCGTGGAGCGGTCAGAGCTCGCCAACGGCTTGACCGTGGTCAGTCACGCCATGGCCGAGGTCGAGACGGTGTCGCTGGGCATCTGGATCGGCGCCGGGAGCCGGAGCGAAGGCCTTGGCGAGCATGGCGTCGCCCATTTCCTCGAGCATATGGCGTTCAAAGGAACCGCGCGCCGCAGCGCCAAGGACATCGCCGAGGAGATCGAGGCGGTTGGCGGCGAGCTCAACGCCGCGACCGGTGTGGACTCCACCGCCTACTACGCGCGCGTGCTGCGCAAGGATCTTCCGCTCGCGCTCGACATCCTGAGCGACATCATCCTTACCCCGCGCTTCGATCGCAGCGAGCTTGCCCGCGAGCGCGACGTGATCCTGCAGGAGATCGCGGCGTCCATGGATTCGCCCGAGGACATCGTGTTCGACCTCGTGCAGGAAGCGGCCTTTCCCGACCAGCCGGTCGGCAGGCCAATCCTTGGCACGGCAGATAGCGTGAGCCGCTTCAAGCGCGCCCATCTCGGCTCCTATCTCGCCGCCCAATATCACGGCCCTAACATGGTGCTGGTGGCCGCAGGCGCCGTCGATCATGCCGCACTCGCCGCCGAGGCCGAACGGCGCCTCATGCCGCTCGATGCGACGGCGACGCCCGATCCCACCAGCGCCGTCTATTGCGGCGGCGCCAAGCGCTCGACGAAGTCCTTCGAGCAGACCCATCTCGTGCTTGCCTTCGAGGCGCCCCCCTACCGCCACGCCGATTATTTCACTGCGCAAATTTGCGCGGGCGCGCTCGGCGGCGGCATGTCCTCGCGCCTCTTCCAGGAGGTGCGGGAGCGGCGCGGGCTCTGCTACGCCATCTATTCCTTTTCAAGCGGGCTGTCCGACAGCGGCATGTTCGCGATCCATGCGGCCGGCGGGCCCGATCGCACCCACGAGCTGTTCGCCGTGATCCGCGACGAGCTGGTCAAGGCTGCCGAGGAGGGTTTCCGCGAGGACGAGATCGCGCGCGTCAAGGCCCAGCTCAAAATGGGCCTGCTCGCGGGCCTCGAAAGCTCAAGCGCGCGGGCCGAGCAACTCGCCCGGCAGATCCTCATCCACGGACGGCCGCTGTCGACGCAAGAACTTCTCGACAAGGTTGAGGAGGTCGAGGCCTCCGACCTGCAAGCCTTGGTTGAACGTCTGCTCGCCTCCCCGCTCAGCCTTGCCACGGTTGGGCCCATTCTTCATGTTGCAAGATTCGACGCAGTGGCGGAAAAATTCACGGTTCCGTCGAGCAAGGCCGCTTGAAGAGGGTGCTATATAAGCCATGGCGTTGTTGCGAGCCGCCTCTCCGAGCGATCTTGGGCCAGTCATCGAGTCCGAGTCTGTTATGTTGCGTACGCCGCAGACCTCCGACTATCCCGCATGGGCCGAGCTCAGGGCGGCGAGCCGCGATTTCCTGACGCCATGGGAGCCGCTTTGGGCCACCGACGAGCTCTCCCGCGCCTCATTTCGTCGGCGCGTCCGCCACTATATACGCGATCTGCGCGAGGATGTGGGCTATGCGCTCTTCATCTTCGCCGCAGCCACCGGGTCTCTGGTCGGCGGGCTCACCCTTTGCAACGTGCGCCGCGGCGTGACCCAGTCCTGCACGCTCGGCTATTGGATCGGCGCCCATTATGCTCATCAGGGCTACATGACGGCTGCCGTCCGCGCGGTTATCCCTTTCGTGTTCGATTCGCTCGAGCTGCACCGGCTGGAGGCGGCCTGCCTGCCGACCAATACGGCCTCGATCAGGCTTCTGGAGAAGACCGGATTCAAGCGCGAAGGACTCGCGCGCCGCTATTTGCGGATCAACGGCGTCTGGCAAGACCATCTGCTTTACGCGCTGCTTGACACCGATACGCGCCGCTAGGCGCCGGACGAGCAGGCGCCGAAGAAGACGGGGGAGGAATGGCGGAGTTAAGCGCCTCATTGCGAGGTGGAGCAGCGCCTTCCCGGCACCGATGGCAGGAAGGGCGGATGAACGCGCTTGTCCGCGCCATTTTTATCGCGCTCCTCGTCCTGCCGGCCGGCCTCGCCCACGCCATCGAGGCCATCTCCGTGCAGCCCGAGCAGGAGAAGGTCGACATCACCGCCAAGGGCGAGCTCTATGAGGGCCGCGGCGACAAGCTCCAGATTGAAACGGCCCCTGGTCCCGACGGCTATATCGGCCGCATGGCAGTGCAAGCCTCCACCCCCGGCACCAATCCCGGCTGGCTTGTCTTTGCCCTGTCGAACCCGACGTCAGAGCGCATCGTGCGATGGCTGGTAGCGCCGCGCTACACGCTCGCCAATTCGCGCGTGTTCTGGCCTGAGCTCGACGCGGGCCGCGTTTCCGCCGTCACCCCCTCGCTTGGCTTCCGCCCCGAGCCGCTCAAGAGCGACCGCGCCGACATGTTTCGGCTCAACCTCGAGCCGGGGCAGACCATCACCTTCGCCGCCGAGATGGGCTCGGCTCAGGTGCCGCGGCTGACGCTGTGGGACCCTAACGCCTACCAGTCTAAGCAGCAGGACCGCATGCTGTTCAACGGCGTGCTGCTCGGCATCACCGGGCTGCTCGCCATCTTTCTCACCGCCATCTTCGCCGCCAACCACCGGGCCATCTTCCCCGCTACCGCGCTGGTCGCCTGGGCGGCGCTCGCGTATTTCTGCGTCGACTTCGGCTTCTGGAACAAGCTGTTCCCGGTCGGGCCCGACCGCACCGCGCTGTATCGTGCCGCCGCGGAAGCCGGCCTTGCGGCAAGCCTCGTCCTCTTCCTTTACGCCTTCCTCCGCATCGGGCTCTGGCATGTCTGGATCAGGACCTTGTTCTGGTGCTGGATCGCCGCTCAGTTCGGTCTCATCTTCGTTGCTATCGTCGATCCGGCATTTGCCTCTGGTCTTGCCCGCGCCTCGACGCTGGCAATAGCCGGCGTCGGCACCGGCCTCATCGCCTATCTTGCGCTGCGCGGCCAGGACCGAGCGCTCGCGCTGATCCCGAGCTGGATGCTGCTCGTCGTCTGGCTGTTCGGGGCGGCCATGGTCGTGCTCGGCAAGCTTTCGGGCGACGTGGTCCTCTCGGGCCTGGTCGCCGGGCTCGTCCTCATTCTCGTGCTGCTCGGCTTTACCGTGACGCAATTCGCCTTCCGCTCGACCGCGGACGCACTCAATTTGGGTCCGCCGAGTCTCGTGCAGGTAAAGTCGCTCGCTGTCGACGGCTCCGGCGCCTACGTCTTCCAGTGGCACGCCGGCAAGGACCTGATCACCGTGGCGAGCGAGGTGGAGAAGGAGCTTGGGCTCGATCCCGGCAGCCTCAACCTGCCCGTCGAGGAATTCCTCCAGCACATGCACAATTCCGACCGCGAGCGCTTCCGGCTGATGCTCTGGTCGCTGCAGGAGAAACAGGGCGGCGACCTGCAGATCGATTTCCGCTTGAGACGCCACGACGGCACGTATCTTTGGTATGACCTCCGCGGCCATGCCACGCCGAGCGACAATGCGCGGCTGTTGCGCTTCGTCGGGCTGATGCGCGACGTGACGAGCCTCAAGCGGTCGCATGAGCGGCTGATGCACGACGCCGTGCATGACAGCCTGACGGGGCTCCCCAACCGCGAGCTGTTCATGGACCGGCTTTCAGGGGCGATCACGAGGTCGCGCGAGGGCCAGGCCAACCGCCCCACCGTGATCTTCATCGACATCGACCGCTTCAAGAACGTCAACAAGAGCTTCGGCCTCGTCATCGGCGACAGCATGCTCTTGACGCTCGGCCGGCGGTTGAGCCGCCACCTCAACCCGCAAGACACGCTCGCCCGTCTCGGCGGCGACCAGTTCGCCATCCTGCTGATCTCCGAGACCGACCCGCATCATGTGGCGACGCTTGCCGAGCGGGTCAGGCGGGCGCTCAGAACCCCCATGAAAATCAGCGCCAAGGAGATCGTGCTTACCGCCTCGATCGGCATCGTCGTCCATGACGGGAGCCAGGTGACGGGACAGGACATGCTCCGCGAAGGTGAGATCGCCATGCTCAGGGCCAAGCGCGGCGGCGCCGACCGCATCGAGATCTTCAATCCCTCCATGCGCGGCGAGGACGAGAGCCGACTTCCGCTGGAAAGCGATCTCCGCAAGGCGCTCGAGCGGCAGCAGATCGCCGTGCTCTATCAGCCGATTACCCGACTCGCCTCCAACCAGCTTGCCGGCTTCGAGGCGTTGCTGCGCTGGGACCACCCCACGCGCGGGCGGCTCGGCGCCGAGGACTTCATCCCGCTCGCCGAGGAGACTGGGATGATCGTCGAGCTCGGCAGCTATGTGTTGAGTAAGGCGTTGGAGGAGGCCGCCGGTTGGCACAAGGTTCTGCCGCGCGACCGCGATCCCCTATTCGTCAGCGTCAACGTGTCGAGTCGCCAGCTCTTCCGCCAGGACATGGTGCAGGAGATCAGGCTGATGCTGGCGCGCGAGGCGGTGCCCAAGGGGACGCTCAAGCTTGAGATCACCGAGTCGCTTGTCATGGAGAATCCCGAGCGCGCCGTCGAGATCCTAACCTGGCTCAAGACCTTCGGCGCCAGCCTCGCGCTTGACGACTTCGGCACCGGCTACTGCTCATTGAGCTATCTGCACCGCTTCCCCTGCGACACCATCAAGGTGGACCGCTCGCTCGTTCGCGACAGCGGCCTCAACGGCTCGACCCCGCTCATCCTCCGCTCGATCATCGCCCTGGCGCACGAGCTCGGCAAGGAGGTGGTGGCGGAAGGGGTGGAGACGGCGGCGGACGCCAGCTATCTCCGCTCCATCGGCTGCGAGTACGGCCAGGGCTATTATTACGGGGAGCCGATGGCGGCCAAGGACGTCGGCAGCCTGCTCGCCGCTCTCGCCAGCCACCGCAAGCGCAAGGAGCGTGAGCGCGCCCGCGAGCCTCAGACGCCTAAGGGTCTTGAGGTGCAAGCTCCGGGTGCCGCCATTCTGAAGGCTCTGCCCGCGCCTGGCGCTACCTCTTAGGCGTGGCCTGCATCGTTGACGAGGCGGATCGGGTCGATCCCGATCTTACCTAAGGCGCGGGTATATTTGCGGTCGACCTGCGGATCGAAAATGATCTCAGGATCGGCCGGGCAATTGAGCCAGCCATTGGCCTGGATCTCGCTTTCGAGCTGGCCCGGCGCCCAGCCGGCATAGCCCAGCGCCAGCAGCGCCTTGTCGGGGCCTGAGCCCTTGGCGATATCGCGCAAGATGTCGATGGTGGCGGTGAGGCAGACGCTTTCGTCGATGGGAAGCGTGCTCTCGGCCTTGAAGTAGTCGGCGCTGTGCAGCACGAAGCCGCGCCCCGTTTCGACCGGGCCGCCGAGATGCACCGCCATGCCGGTCAGGCCGGCCGGCAGCCTGATGCGCTCTTGCGGCGGCACGATGTTGAGCTGCTCGAGGAGCTCGGTGAAGCTGATATTGGGCGCGCGCTGATTGATGATGATGCCCATGGCGCCGTCCGCCGAGTGCGCGCAGACATAGATGACGGAGCGGGCAAAGCGCGGGTCGCCCATGGCCGGCATGGCGATGAGCAGCTGGCCGTCGAGATGGAGGTCGCGTTGCTGCCGTGACTGTGAGCTGCGCGCGGGCATGTGACCAGAGTACAGGAGTTCTGCGCCTTGGGAAGAGGCAATGCTCCATTAACGCGGGGCCGAGGTTTTTCGCCGCATGATGGCTCACAAAAGCGTGAGAGTTTGCCGCGCAGCTTGAGGTCGCGCGGTGCGATTCCTGAGGCTAGAGTTGCGGCCCGACGCCTCGGTCTTCATTGGAAATGATGATGTCTGTTTGCTTTCACCGCGTTGCCGCTCTGTCTCGTTTTGGCCCCGCCTTTGGCGCAATGTTGAGCATCGCCTGCACAAGTGCCGCGCTCGCGGCGATCGCAAGCACCTCGCCCTGGGTCGCCTCGACCAGTTCGAAAGTGCGGCTCGTCTCGGGCGCGCTCGATCTTGACGGCAGGCCGACGCTCCTTGCCGGCGTTCAGCTTCGCATGGACGGCGGCTGGAAGACCTATTGGAAGAACCCCGGAGATTCCGGCGTGCCGCCGACCTTCGACTGGTCGGGTTCGAACAACCTGAAACACACCGAGGTGCTCTATCCCGCGCCGCACCGCATTGCCGACGCCAACGGCACGGTGATCGGCTACGACGACGAGATCGTCTTTCCCGTCAAGCTCACGCCTGAGCGGGACGGGGAGCCAATCGAGCTTAAGCTCGCCTTGAGTTTCGGTCTGTGCAAGGATCTATGCATTCCGAACGATGTCAGCCTCGCTCTTGCGCTTCCCGCCGATGCCGCCTCGCATCGCGGCGATGCGGCGTTGCTTGAGAGCGCTCTCGCCCGCGTGCCGAAGCCGGCCGAGCCTGATGGGCTGCCGAGGGTGGAGGCCGTCACCGCCAATCTCGACGGCGCCAAGCCGGAGCTTCTCATCGACGCTCTGTTTCCCCCCGATGCCACAGGGACCGACCTCTTCATCGACGCCGGCGAGACCTACGTTCCGGTGCCGATTCCGGTCGGGCCTCCGGCCGGCGGCAAGCAGCGCTTCGCCGTCGCCTTCGCCTCTCCCGGGGAAGCGGCTTCCATCAAGGGCAAGTCCTTGACGCTGACACTGGTCGCCGATGGCGGCTCGAGCGATACGGTCTGGACGGCGGAGTAGCCTATTCCACGCGCCTTGGCCCTCATCGCCAAGCCGGTATGGTGCCCGCCAACCACAGCGGCAGAATTCACGGAGGAGACACATGGCCATCAAAATCGGAGAC
>DASYIU010000202.1:0-3897 GCA_035997285.1 Methyloceanibacter sp.
AATACATGGCCATGCTCGGCTTCCGCACCTTCTCCGAGATGATCGGCCAAACCGAGATCCTGGATAAGAGCCAAGCCATCGACCATTGGAAGGCCAAGGGCCTCGACTTCACCCGCATCTTCCACAAGCCGAACGTGCCTCCCGAGGTCGCCATTCGTAATTCCGAGCGTCAGGACCACGGCCTCGACAAAGTGCTCGACCGCAAGCTGATCGAGCTTGCCCGCGAGGCGATCGAGGAGAAGAAGCCGGTCAAGCTCGACCTGCCGATTCGGAACCTGAACCGCACCGCCGGCGCCATGCTGTCGGGCGAGATCGCCAAGCGCTATGCCCATGCCGGACTGCCCGAGGACACCATCTGGGTGAGCTTCAAGGGCTCTGCCGGCCAGAGCTTCGGCGCCTGGCTTGCCCATGGCGTCACCCTCGATCTCGTCGGCGAAGCCAACGATTATGTCGGCAAAGGCCTTTCCGGCGGCCGCCTCATCGTGCGTCCGGTGGAGGAGTCGGGCATCGTGCCGGAGAAGTCGATCATCGTCGGCAACACGGTGCTTTATGGCGCCATCGCCGGCGAATGCTATTTCCGCGGCGTTGCCGGCGAGCGCTTCGCCGTGCGCAATTCGGGCGCCATCGCCGTGGTCGAAGGCACCGGCGACCATGGCTGCGAATATATGACCGGGGGCGTCGTGGTGGTGATCGGCCAGACCGGACGCAATTTCGCGGCCGGCATGTCGGGCGGCATCGCCTACGTGCTCGACGAGGAGGGCGATTTCGAGCGCCGCTGCAATCTCGCCATGGTCGACCTCGAGCCGGTGCCGAGCGAGAACCACGTCATGGAGCTGAGCCGCCACCAGACCGGCGACCTCGAAAGTCATGGGCTGGTCGATATAACCGACATGAGCCGCTTCGACGACGAGCGCCTGCACCAGCTCATCGAGAACCATCTCCACTATACGGGCTCGGCGCGGGCTCGCGCGATCCTCGACGATTGGGCTTCCTACCTGCCGAAATTCGTCAAGGTGATGCCGGTCGAATACCGCCGGGCACTGGAGGAGATGGCGCGCCGGCAGATTGCCGACAAGACCGGTCGTGGCGAGATCGAGATCGGGCTCCGCGGCAACGGCAAGTAAACATCAAGGCGAAAGAGCTACGATGCCCCGGAGGCAGGCGCCAAGCGGCGACTTTGCCACGCGACGGCGGTGCACGCTTGACGGATATGGCCAGACGGTGACTACTCGGCAGCTGACAGTTTGCGCGGCCTTGGGCCAAAGAGCATGACCCATATGGGCAAGATTACGGGCTTTCTCGAGATCGAGCGCGAGGATCGGACCTACGAGCCGGCCTCCGATCGCGTCCGCCATTATCGCGAGTTCATCGTCCCGCCCGCCGAGGCCGAGGTCGTGCGCCAGGCCGCCCGCTGCATGGATTGCGGCATTCCCTATTGTCACACCGGCTGCCCGGTGAACAACCAGATCCCCGACTGGAACGACCTCGTCTACCATTCCGACTGGCGCGTGGCGGCGGAGAACCTCCACTCGACCAACAACTTCCCCGAGGTGACCGGCCGCATCTGCCCGGCGCCTTGCGAGGCCGCCTGCACGCTCAACATCATCGACGTCCCCGTCACCATCAAGTCCATCGAATGCGCGATCGCCGACAAGGCTTTCGAGGAGGGCTGGGTGCGGCCCTTGCCGCCCGAGACCAAGACCGGAAAGCGCGTGGCCATCGTAGGTTCTGGCCCGGCGGGGCTTGCCGCCGCCCAGCAGCTCGCCCGCGCCGGCCACGACGTGCATGTCTTTGAGAAGCACGCTCAGCCTGGTGGCCTGCTCCGCTATGGCATCCCCGACTTCAAGATGGAGAAGCATATCGTCGAGCGCCGCGTGGCGCAGATGGAGGCGGAAGGCGTCACCTTCCACTGCAACGTCCATGTGGGCCGCGATCTGCGCGTGGCAAGGCTCGAGCGCGACTACGATGCCGTGCTTCTTGCCGGCGGCGCCGAGCACCCCCGCGATCTTGCCGTCCCCGGCCGCGAGCTTGCCGGCGTGCATTTCGCCATGAATTTTCTGCCGCAGCAGAACCGCCGCATTTCCGGCGAGAAGCAGGGCGCCGTCGAGCCGATCCTCGCAGAAGGCAAGCAGGTGGTGGTGATCGGCGGCGGCGACACGGGCTCTGACTGCATCGGCACCTCGTTCCGCCAGGGCGCCGTCTCCGTGACCCAGCTCGAGATCCTGCCGATGCCGCCGGAGAAGGAAAACAAGGAGCTCACCTGGCCGAACTGGCCGCTCAAGCTCCGCACCTCATCGAGCCAGGCCGAAGGCGCCGCCCGCGATTTTGCCGTGGCGACCAGCCGCTTTCTCGGCGCTAACGGCAAAGTCGAGCAGCTCGAATGCATCCGCCTCGACAGCCAGATGAAACCGGTGCCTGGCAGCGAGTTCCAGATCCCTGCCGATCTCGTACTGCTCGCTATGGGCTTCCTGCATCCGGTGCAGGAGGGCATGGTCAAGGACTTGAAGGTCGACCTCGATGCCCGCGGCAATGTGAAGGCGAACGAGCTCGACTACCGCACGTCGCGGCCGAAGGTGTTCGCCGCGGGAGACATGCGCCGCGGCCAGTCGCTCGTTGTGTGGGCGATCAGAGAGGGCCGTCAGGCGGCGCACGCCATCGACAAGGTCCTGATGGGCAAGACCGACCTGCCCCGCTGAACAGAAGCCCGGTCTTGCGCGGACACCGCCCAGAGTTGGCAGTCTAACGGTCTTTCACGCACCTGAAAGGGCCATCCACGAAGACATCTCCCACGGCAATGGTAACGGTGATTTGCGGGCGGCGTGGGGCTACGGGATACTTGCCCAGGAGTATTTCTAAGGCCTCCCAAGAGTTCAGTACGAGCTCACCGGGCGTAGCGAGATTGTCCTTATCGCCTATGACGGCCCCGACGCCGCTGTAGTCGCCCGATATGCGAAGCCTGGTTTCGCTGAAGTCGGCCATTCCATACCACCTTGGCCCCTCGCTAAGGGGATATGGGCAGCCATTAATTCAATTCAAGAAATGGAGCCTGTCTACCTGGCGCCCGCGGCGGAGTGGTCGAACCCTCGGGCTCCGGTTAGGCGAGCGCTCTTCTCCGGCTTAGCTCGGCGGCCAGGCGAAGTCGTCGGCTCTGCCCGCCTTGGGCTTGAGCGCCTCACCCTTGATGAGAACCTTGTAGTATGGCCGTTGCGAGAGCGGCAGCCGCGGCTTCGATGAGGCGAGCGACAGATCGGTGAGCGACGAGATCGTGGCGACGGCGGTCAGTCCATCGCCGAGCTCGCTCGTGATCATCTCGGCCTCCGGCATGGCCGGGCCACCCGATTGCGGCGTGAGGCTCTGCGCCGCTTGCAGCGTCGAGTCGATCGCAGGCCTCACGACATTCACCTCTCCGACCGTGCTTTGCGCCATCGGGGGCGCTTGCTCGGAGGACACCTGACCCGGCGCACCATCTGCCGGTTGGGTCGCGCCCGGCTGGTCCGGCGCCGCAGACGCTTGTGTGTCGGAGCCTGACGTATCGGACGCTGGCGCATCGGAGGCGGGCGCCTCGGCAGACTGTGGCTCGGGCGACTTCGTGGGCACAACATCCCGGCCCATGACTTTCGCCTGCTCGTCCTCGTTGCCGGCAAGCGGAATGTTCCGCTCGTTCTTGGCGAGGGCCAGATCGCGGCGGAGCTCCTTCTCCACGAAATGGGCGAGCTTGAGATAGCCGCGCATGGTGAAATGGACGCCGTCGTCGGCCCTGAGCCGCTTGACCTGTCCCGTCATGTCGGGACCATAGGGGCTGAACCGTCCCGCTTCGTCGGTAAAGCCGTTCCAGGTGTCGATGAACTTGGCGCCGTTGATGAAGGCCTTCTCGCGGAACACCTCGTTCAACATTTC
>DASYIU010000203.1:0-9439 GCA_035997285.1 Methyloceanibacter sp.
GGCGACGTGATCGTGCTGCAAGGCAATCTGACCATCATGCCCGAGACCCTTGGCGAGCTGCATTGTCTGCCACTCGCAGAGCGCGATCTCCGCATTGGCAGGAAAGGCAGCCTGCTCCCCGTTGGCGTGCTCGTCGCAGCCATGGCGCTCGTCGCCTTCAACCCGTCGCCGTTGCCTTTTTCGGCGGCGGTAGTCCTCCTGCTCGCCGGCTTGCTCTCCTTGCGCGAAGCCTACGAAGCGGTCGAATGGCCGATCCTCATCATGCTGGGTGCGCTGATCCCGGTGAGCGACGCGTTGCGCACGACCGGTGGCACCGATCTGATCGCGGCAGCGCTTTCGCACGCGGCAGCTCCGTTGCCGGCAACCGGGGCGCTCGCGCTTCTGCTCACTGCGGCCATGGCAGTGACGCCCTTCCTCAACAATGCCGCCACGGTCCTCGTCATGGCGCCCATTGCTGCGAGCTTCGCAAGCAGCCTTGGTTACAATCCCGATCCCTTCCTGATGGCGGTGGCCATCGGTGCGGCTTGCGACTTCCTCACGCCGATTGGGCACCAATGCAATACGCTGGTGATGGGGCCGGGCGGCTATCGCTTCGGCGACTATTGGCGGCTCGGGCTGCCGTTGTCGCTCATCGTGCTCGCCGTCGGCGTGCCCCTGATTGCCTTCTTCTGGCCGGTATGAGTTAGGGATTGCCGGCCACTTCCGGCGGGCAGCGCTCCTCTACCGGGCGCCCGACGGTCTCGGTGCCTCCCGGCTCGAACACGTAGCGGCCTTTGCACACGCTGACCACGGGGGGCACGTGGCGCGCCTCGAACAGGTCGTAGCCCTTTTTCAGGTCGGCCCAGAAGCTCCCCCACCGATTGCCCTTCCGCGCCGCGAGGTTGCGATCGGTCATGCGGAACGGAAACACCTGCACAGGCACCCTCTCCTCGCCTTGGTCGAGCGCCGCCGTCACGAACTGCCACAGCTCGTCCACCACTTGATTGGTCATGGCAAAGCAGCCGATCGAGGAGCAGCCGCCGTGCACCATGATGAACGAGCCGTTCCGCCTGTTGGCCCGGTCGAAGGCGTTGGGAAAACCGAGATTGAAGGCGCGGTGCCAGCGGCTGTCAGGATTGAGCTGCTCGGCCGCCACCGTATAGAAGCCCTCGGGCGCCTGCCGGTCGCCCTCTCTCACCTTAGGCCCGAGCCGCCCCGACCAGAGGCAGACCGGATAGGTGGCGAAGCGGACGAAGCGGCCGTCCTTCTCGACCCAAAGCTCAAGCTCAGATTCGAGCTTGAAGATGCGCACCACCACCGGCACGCCGAGCTTCACGCCGTGCGCGGCAAGCCTCTCATCGAGGCGGGCCAGGTCGGGCGTGCCGGGCAACGGCCGGCCTGATCGGTAGCGGGACTGATTGTCCCAGCGCGTCATCGTGATGCGCGCGCGGTCGAGAAGCTGCCTCCCCGCCGGCGTCAGCAGATAGAAGCCGGCGCCGATCAGAGCCACGATGAGGATGAGTGAGAGAGCGCGCACCTTAAGACCTTCAGAGCTCAGCACCCGGATAGCACGACTCTGAAGTCCAATTTCAGGCGTCTGGTTCCGGCTTCTGCTACTTTCCGACCGTCGGCGTCGCCGGCCCGAGGGTGAAGGCGCGGTCGGCCGGCTTCGACGGCCCGAAGCTCAAGCCCAAGATGCTGCCCAGCGGCTTGGTGAGAGCGGTGGAGTAGCCTTTGATCGCTGCGGGTTTGGGCTTGGCCGCGGCCTCCTGCTGGGCCGGGGCCCGCGACACCGGCAGCCTCTCAAAGGCCGGGCAAGCGCCGCCCGGATCGGCCCTGGCCGCGCGATTCACGAAGGCGGCGTTGACCAGATAATGCTTGTCGCAGACCTCGATCTTGGGCGGCAGGTGGCTGACCTCGAAATAGTCGTAGCCCTCTTTCAGATTCTTCCAGAAATCATACCACGGGTCGCTCTTATGCGCCGTCATGTTGGCCGCCGTCATGCGGAACGGATAGGCCTGGATCTGGAACGCCGTCTGCCCGGCCTCGAGCGCCTGGCGCGCAAGGATGAAGATCTCCTCGACCACGCCGTCGGTCATCGCATAGCAGCCCGCAGAGGTGCAGTCGCCATGCACCATGATGTCCTGGCCGGTGCGGCCATAGGCGCGGTCATAGGCGTTGGGGAATCCGATATTGAAGGAGAGGTGGTATTTGCTGCGCGGGTTCATCTGATCGAGCGAGACCAGATAGAACCCTTCCGGCGCCTGCCGGTCGCCCTGCGAGACCTTGGGGCCGAGATCCCCGGAATAGCTGCAAATCGGATAGGTCTTGAACAGATAGAAGCGCCCGTCGTCTTTGGCCTTCCACACTTCGAGCTCTGACTCGGCCTTGAAGATGCGGATGAGAACGGGCGAATCTTCGGTCATCCCCTTCTCGGCGAGAAGCGCCTGCGTCTGAGCGGAGAGCGGCTTCATATATGGCGGCGAGAACTGGCCACAGCCAGCCAGCGCGGCGACCGAAGCCGCCACGCACGCCGCGATTACGGCCGTGATCCCTCTTGAACGAAGCATACGCGAGTGCCCCTTGCGCACCTCGGCCAAGATCGAGCTTGAGAGGTTAAGGCGAAGTTTAGCGCTTCTGCCGAGGCGCCGGCGCTTCGGCTTCCCCCGATTGGCCATATTATAAGCCTGCTGCTGTCCAGTTGGACTAAAAAAATGGCGCTTTTTTGGGCCTGGCCGTCACCTCAACCTGCCCATGGACAGGAATTTATCGCGCCGATCCTGGCGAATCTCCTGGCGGGTGAGAGCGTCGAATTCGGCGAGAGCCTTGAGAATGGTGTTGCCGGTGGCCCGCACCACCTCAAGCCCGTCCCGATGGGCGCCGCCGATCGGCTCGGGGATGATACCATCGACAATGCCGAGCCTGAGTAGGTCCTGGGCCGTGATTTTCATGTTGGTGGCCGCGTCCACGGCGCGCGTGGAATCCTTCCACAGGATCGAGGCGGCGGCTTCCGGAGAGGCGACCGTGTAGATCGAGTGCTCGAGCATATAGACCCGATTAGCCGTGGCGATGGCTACCGCGCCCCCCGACCCTCCCTCGCCGATGATGACCGACACGATGGGTACGCCAAGGCTCAGGCAGCAGTCCGTGGAGCGGGCAATCGCCTCGGCCTGGCCCCGCTCCTCGGCGCCGATGCCAGGATAGGCCCCCGCCGTATCGACGAGGCTCACCACGGGGAGCGCGAAGCGGTCTGCCATCTCCATGAGCCGCACGGCCTTGCGATAGCCCTCGGGCCTCGCCATGCCGAAATTGTGCTTGATGCGGCCTTCGGTGTCTGAGCCCTTCTCATGGCCGATGACCATCACCGAGCGGCCCGAGAGGCGGCCGATGCCGCCGAGAATGGCCTGGTCCTCGGCAAATGAGCGGTCGCCGGAGAGCGGCGTGAAGTCCTCCACCAGACCATCGACGTAGTGACGGAAGTGCGGACGCTCGGGGTGGCGGGCGACTTGCGTCTTCTGCCAGGGCGTGAGCTCCGAGTAGGTCTCTTCCAAGGCCTCCTTGGCTTTGCCTTCGAGCTTGGCA
The DNA here is from genome assembly GCA_035997285.1 of Methyloceanibacter sp. Taxonomy (GTDB): domain Bacteria; phylum Pseudomonadota; class Alphaproteobacteria; order Rhizobiales; family Methyloligellaceae; genus Methyloceanibacter. The sequence continues at coordinate 3,562 of DASYIU010000203.1, forward strand.
AGCTCCTCCTCGATCGACACGGAGCGCTGCTCGGCCGCGAGCGCCTTCAGCTCGGCAACTTTGCTTTCGAGCTCGGCGATCGGCTTTTCGAAATCGAGATAGGTGCGCATTCGGCTCTGGCTTGGCCTCTGGGGAAGGCATTTTCCCCGGCAGATTTCCGAAAGAGAAATAAGGCAAGGGGGATTTGGTTGTAAGTGGCCTTTGGCGCGGCACCCTGTCAACCCGCGAGCCGCCAAGAGCCCCGTCTAGCCGCGCTTGGTTAAATGAGCCTGAGCCAAGGGATGGTGCTGCTCGACGAGCCGCCGCAGCCGCTCCTCGATGACGTGGGTGTAGATCTGCGTCGTCGAGATATCGGCATGCCCGAGAAGCTGCTGCACCGTGCGCAGATCAGCCCCCCGCTCCAGGAGGTGGCTGGCAAAGGCGTGTCGCAACACATGCGGCGAGACACGGGCAGGCTCTATCCCAGCGGCAAGGGCCAGCGCCTTAAGCTCCTGACCGAGACGCTGGCGGGTCAAATGCTGGCCGCCCGATGAGGGGAACAGCCACGGCGAGGCGCTCTTGCCCTTGGCCTCGTCCTCGCCGACTGCGGCAAGATGGGTGGCAAGCGCGTTGCGCGCCGCCTCGTTCAAGGGCACCAGCCGCTCGCGCCCGCCTTTGCCCTTGACGGTGAGCACCCGGTCGTCAGCCGTGAGCACGCCGCGCGGCAACGAGATGAGCTCCGACACGCGCAAGCCCGTGGCGTAGAGCGTCTCGAGCAGCGCATAGAGCCTGAGCGCGCGGCGCCGCGCCGACCCCTCGGTGGCCTCCTCGCTCGCATCAGAAGCCGTCTTGAGCAGCGTCTCGACCTCAGCGAGCGACAGGATCCTGGGCAACGGCCTCCCGAGCTTCGGGCTGTCGATGGCCGAGCAGGGATCGTCGGCGCGGAGGCCCTCGGCCAGGAGAAAGCGAAAGAACTGGCGGATGGCCGAGAGCTTCCTGGCGCGCGAGGTGGGCGCCAACCCCTTGCTCGCGAGGCTCGCGAGGAAGCCGCGCAAATGCTCGGCAGAGGCCGTCGTCGCCTTCGTGCCCTTGGCGGCGAGGAAGGCGAGGAGCTCTGACAGGTCCCGGGTATAGGCCTCGACGGTGTGGGCGGCGGCGCCGCGCTCCGCCATCAGCATGTCGATGAAGAGCGCGAGCACAGAGGAGCCCGTCCCGCGCGATGACCTTTTGGCGGGGCTCAAGGTTTAGGCCTTGGGGGAGGCAGGAGGTCTTCGCCCCGGTCGAGGCGAAAGCTCACTGCGGCCGAGTCGGGCTCGGGCTCGCGTTGACAGGAGGAGGAGCCGTGGCGCCGGCGTCGGCGGTCGGAGCGGAGCCGGTCGCCTCCTCCATCCGTCCCTTGACGTTGCGCAGGGCCTTGGAGATTTCCTTGGGCTCCGGCTGAAAGTATTCCGCCAGCACATAGAGGCTTCCAGTGACGACACCGGCGATCACCCCTAAAACCATCAGGAAACGAAACAGTGTCGGCATCGAGGCGCTCGTTTTCCAAGCAGCTTTTTAGTCGCGAACTGGGCCCTATTATGACCCAAAAACGCGTGAGCGCTTAACCTCATTTTGCATCATGGACGATTCGACAGGGCGCTGCCAGCATGGGAAAGTTACGCCTCGCCAGCGAATCGCGGGCGTTGGCGTCGAAACGGGCGCGATCCTCCACTTCAGACCACAGGATGAGTCTAGGACTGACCGAGCATAAGAAAGAGGACCGGCAGGAGCGGCTGGCGCGAATTCGCGAGGCCCTTGGACCTCGGAGCATCGTGCTGATCGGGCTCATGGGAGCGGGCAAGACGGCCGTGGGCCGGCGGCTTGCCAACCGGCTCGATTTCCCCTTCATCGACGCCGACAGCGAGATCGAGATGGCCGCGGGCACCAGCATCAGCGAGATCTTCGACGAGCAAGGCGAAGCCTATTTCCGCCAGGGCGAACGTAAGGTGATCGCGCGCCTGCTGGAAGGCGGCCCACAAGTCCTCGCTACTGGCGGCGGCGCCTATATGAACGCCGACACGCGGGCGAACATCAAGGCACGCGGCCTCTCGGTCTGGCTCAGGGCCGAGCTCCGCGTTCTGCTCAAGCGCGTGCAGCGACGCGACAACCGGCCCCTGCTCGCCTGCGGCGATCCCGAGACGGTGATGAAGAAGCTGATGACCGAGCGCTATCCCATCTATGAAGAGGCCGACGTGATCGTGGAGAGCCGCGACGTGCCCCATGATGTGATCGTCGGCGCCGTCATCGATGCGCTCGCCGCCAAGCTCGGCTGCGAGGCCAACGCGCCGCAAGAGGCGAAGGCGCGCCAGGAGGCGAAGGCGCACCAAGAGCAAAGCCGCAAGAAGGTGCAATGATGCGCGACGGCGCGACCGCTCTGGCCTCCGGCCTGAGCGAGACAATCGTTCAAGTGGCGCTTCCGGACCGGAGCTATGCCATCGTCATCGGCGACGGCCTCATCGCCTCGACGGGGCGGCGCATCGCTCAAGCGCTCCCCGGCGCGCGCTGTGCCGTGGTGAGCGACGAGAACGTGGCGGCACTCTATCTTGCGCCGCTAAAGGCCAGCCTTGAGCAGCATGGGCTCTTCCTCGGCGAGGCGATCGTGGCGCCCGGCGAGGCGAGCAAGAGCTTTCCCGTGCTCGCCGACCTTGCCGAGACATTGCTGACGCTCGGGGTCGAGCGGGGTGATTGCGTCGTTGCCTTTGGCGGCGGCGTGGTCGGCGATCTCGCCGGCTTTGCCGCCAGCGTCTTGCGGCGCGGCGTGCGCGTCGTGCAGGTGCCGACGTCGCTCCTTGCGCAAGTCGACTCCTCGGTGGGCGGCAAGACCGGCATCGACACCAAGCAAGGTAAGAACCTGATCGGCACGTTCCATCAGCCGAGCCTCGTCCTCGCCGATACCTCCGTGCTCTCGACCTTGAGCCCACGGGAGTTTCGCGCGGGCTATGCCGAGGTGGTGAAATATGGGCTCATCGGCGATGCCTCCTTCTTCGCCTGGCTCGAGCAGAACTGGACCGAGATCTTCTCCGGCCAAGGCGGCAAGCGCCGCCACGCGGTGGAGACGAGCTGCCGCGCCAAGGCTGCCATCGTCGCTGCCGACGAGAAGGAAACGAAGGGCACGCGCGCGCTCCTCAATCTCGGCCACACCTTCGGCCATGCGCTCGAGGCCTATGCCGGCTATTCGGACCGGCTCCTGCATGGCGAGGCGATCGCCATCGGCATGCGCCTTGCCTTCACCTTCTCGATCGAGCTCGGGCTCTGCCCGGCAGGCGACGCTGCCCGTGTCGAACGGCATTTTGCCGCCGTCGGCCTGCCGACCACGATCGCGTCCATACCGGGCAGCAAGCCTGCGCCGGACGAGCTCTTGCGGCTCATGGCCCAGGACAAGAAGGTGAAGGGCGGCAAGCTCGCCCTCGTGCTGGCGCGCGGCATCGGTGCCGCCTTCGTCGAGCCCGACATCTCGCTTCCCCGGCTGACGGAGTTCTTGACCCGGGAGTGCGGTAGGCGATGACGCTAGGCTTGGGGCTAACGCTTGGCGCGATCCTCGGTCTCCTTCTCGCCTCGGCCTTTTTCTCCGGTTCCGAGACGGCGCTGACCGCGGCCTCCCGCGCCAAAATGCATGCGCTCGAGAAGGACGACAACGCCCGCGCGCGGGTGGTGAATTACCTCCTCACCATTCGCGAGCGTTTCATCGGCGCCATCCTTCTCGGCAACAGCCTCGCCAACATTGCCGCCTCGGCCCTCGCCACCAGCCTGTTCCTCACGCTGTTTGGCGAGGCCGGCGTCGTCTACGCCACCGTGGTCATGACCGTGATCGTGGTGCTGTTCGCCGAGGTGCTGCCCAAGACCTACGCCATCCTCAACGCCGACCGGATGGCGCTTGCCGTGGCCCCTGCCGTCCGTTTCGTGGTGGCGGTGCTGGCGCCGGTGACCGCCACCATGCAGTTTCTGGTCCGTCACACCTTGCGGCTGTTCGGCGTCTCCATCAGCGACGACGCCGAGGTGCTCTCGGCCCATGAGGAAATCAGGGGCGCCATCGCGCTCCACCACAAGGAAGGCGGCGTCAAGAAGCTCGACCGCGACATGCTGGGCGGCGTGCTCGACCTGCGCGAGTTGACCGTCTCCGACATCATGGTGCACCGGACCAAGATGGACGCCATCGACGCCGATCTTCCGACCGAGCAGATCGTCGATGCGGCCTTGAAAAGCTCCCATACGCGGGTTCCGCTTTGGCGCGGCGAACGCGAGGAGATCGTGGGCGTCCTCCACGCCAAGACGTTGCTCCGCGCGTTGCGCGAAGCGCGCGGCGATCTGAGCAAGCTCGACATCATGGCGCTGGTGACGCCACCCTGGTTCGTGCCCGACACCACGACGCTTAAGGACCAGCTCAACGTTTTCTTAAAGCGGAAAGCGCATTTTGCCATTGTGGTCGACGAGTACGGTGAGGTCATGGGGCTCGTCACGCTTGAGGACATCATCGAGGAGATCGTCGGCGACATCACCGACGAGACCGACATCGCCTCGATCGCCGCGCGGCCGCAGCCCGACGGCTCGGTCATCGTCGAGGGCTCGGTCCCTTTGCGCGATCTCAACCGTCTGATGGACTGGGACCTGCCTGACGAGGAGGCGACCACGGTCGCAGGCCTCGTCATCCACGAGGCGCAGACCATCCCCGACGCCGGCCAGGCCTTCACGTTCCACGACTTCCGTTTCGAAGTGTTGCGCCGGCAGCGGAACAGGCTCACCAGCCTAAGGGTCACCCCGCTCAAGCCCGCGCGTACGGCAAAGGCCCCGGCAAGCCAGGCCTCGTGAGGGGCATGTTTGGCCTTCTCCTGCTCCTACTCCTACACGCGCCGACCAGTATCACCCTCATCGAGACTGCCGAAGCGGCCGCCGCGTGCCCGTCGGGGCTTGTTTGGCGCGAAAGAGTTGCCGGCGACTACTTTTGTGTGCCGCCGGAGCAGCGCTATAAGCTGGATAACGGCTATTGCCGCTCCGGATACGTTTGGCGCGAGAGCTTTGATGGCGACACCGTTTGCGTGCCCCCGGCCGAGCGGTATCGCCTCGCCAACGGATATTGCCGCAACGGGTATGTTTGGCGAGAGGCCAACCCCAGCGACCATGTCTGCGTGACACCGGCGCAGCGTACGCAGCAAAAGACCGGGCAGCCGGCTCAGCTTCCCCCCTGCGCCGGCCTGCCGATCAACCCCATAACCAATGCTCCCATCATTCCTTGTCAGTAATCGAAGTGATCGGGAGAAACGGCATGCCAGGCGTGTTTTGCCTGCGACGCGCCGCCGCAACTGTCGAAGTGGCCGCAAGCAAAAATAGTGTGCGCGTTTTCATATTATCCCTCCGATCAAGCGGGCTCATCCGGCGCTTTAGGTTCCAAATTAATGAACAATGATCTCGTCCTGTCTGGCCAGATGTAGGTCGGTACGCGACAAGTGCTTGAAAAGAGCCTTCAATGTTTACCAAATTCCCAAAGCGCCGGCCGGCGCGGCTCCAAGCGGCGGCGCCGGCAGTGCGCCGTGCGACCCGCCGCACATCTCGATATCTATAATAACCCAGGCGGCTCCGGTGAGCCCATCGGAAGCTTGCGCGCGGGCAAGGACGGCAAGCTTCTCGAGAAGAACGCCGAGGGCTGGTGCAAACTCGATGGCCTACCTGCAGATCCTGGTCCCCCCGACTTCGCCGGCGGACCTGGCTGGGTATGGCTAGGAGTACACCTGTAAGCCATGACTGTTCGGCGGCGTCAGCGCTTCGCTGAAGTCTCAACTAACGATGTGGTGGCGCCGCCGCCTCCGCCGTAACGCGGCCCCTAGGGATACGTGACCCAGCAGCAGCGCTTGCCGCCGCCGCCGAG
>DASYIU010000204.1:0-3742 GCA_035997285.1 Methyloceanibacter sp.
GCCGCGTCGGCGGCAAGGCGCAAATCCTTGACCAGAAGCTCGAACTCGCGCCGCTTGTCGCGCTCCTCACGCAAGCGGAGCAGGTAGGAGGGATGGACGGTGATGACCGCCTTCGTCTCGCCTTCAAGCGCGATCAAGCGCCCACGGCTCGCATTGATGGAGAGCGCCTTGCCCATCAGCGCGCGCGCTGCGGTCGCTCCGAGCGCCACGACCACGTTGGGCTGGACGATGTCGATCTCGTTGCCGAGCCAGAAGCGGCAGGCGTCGATCTCGCTCGTGTCGGGCTTCTTGTGGATGCGCCGCTTGCCGCGCGGCTCGTTCTTGAAGTGCTTCACGGCGTTGGTGACATAAACGTCGACGCGCTCGATGCCGGCTGCTTCCAGTGCCTTGTCGAGCACCTTGCCGGCGGGGCCGACGAAGGGGCGCCCTGAAAGGTCCTCGTGGTCGCCAGGCTGCTCGCCGACGAGCATCAAGGATGCGTCTGCCGGGCCTTCCCCGAACACTGTCTGAGTGGCGTTCCGGTAAAGGTTGCAGCGGGTACAGCCTTTAGCCTCGGCAGCGAGCAGCTTCAGCGCCGCTTCCGGGTCGTTGACCCTCTCTTGTCTGAAAAGGGGGAGATCAGCTTCCGGCAGTCTTGCCATGAGCACACCTCTCGAGCAGAACCGGTCAGCCTGGCGAGGCGTTCCAATCGAGCGAACGCCACGAGCTAACCGCTTACCGAAATATAAGGAAAGGCAATCAGCCCGAGCCTTTCAAGCTCAACCGCAATGGCCTATATGGAAGCGGGCTGGGTTAACACCTGTTAGGATCAGGCTCCGAGGTGTCATTAGACATGCTGCACGATATGCCCAAACGCCAAAGCGCCGCCCTTGTCGCTCATCCCGGGGATGCGGTAGCCGAGATCATCGATCCGCCCGCCAAGCGCTCCAAGGTCGAGCGGCAGTCCCGGCGCATGCGCGAAAGGGTGGTTAAGCCCAGCGCGCTCGGCATGCTGCTCAGGCCCATCGGCGTTTCGATTGCCATCGTGCTCTCGACTTACGCGCTGCTGTACCTCGGCACCACCTTCTACAGGAGCTATCAGCGGCATCTCGACCAAACCGCCCCGGTGCATGCAGACAACAGCGTTCTCGATATCTTTTTCGGCGATCAAAGCCTGCCGCCCGACGCCGTCGATCTCGTCATCAAGGATGTCGACGGCAGCTTGCACAAGGTGGTGGCGAGCAAGTCGGAGGCCGACAAGTTCGTCAACGACACCATCCTGATGCTCGACGAGGAGCGGGCGCGCATCAAGAAGTCGGCCCACGAGGACCTCGATCGCACCTTCGCCCTTGCCTTCCAGGATCGCGAGCAGGCGATCTCGGGTTACGCCGATTGGTTCTTCGAGTGGAAGCGCTCTTATGTGGTGCTGAAGGAAACCATCAGCTCGGCCATCACGCGCTTCTTCGAGGCCGGCAAATACGAGTCGCTGAACGAGGCCATCGAGGCCGACGTCAAGGATTACTTCCTGAAGAACTACAAGGAGCAGGTGCTGAAGCCTGAGCTCCGCGATGAGACCATCACCAAGGGCGTGGAGCAGGCGGTGCGCCACGCTCATGACAGCTACCGGCGGGTGATCGCCAATGGGGACATGCGTCTCCAGCTTTTCCTCGCCAAGCATACCGACCATCTCGAGGACATTCCGCCGGCGACGCCGATGACCAACGTGAAGCTCGATTGGGACGCACAGAAATGGAAGGCGCCGGTCTATCTCATGGAAGACCGTGCCTTCGACGGCGTGGCCGGCATCGGCGCGGCGGCCGCCGGCGGCACCGTGGGCGCGCTGGCGCTCGGGCCCGCCATCAACGGCGTGCTCGCGCGGAGCTTCGGGCAGCTGTCGCGCCGCGTCGCCACCTCTCTTGGCACGCGGCTTGCCTTTGCCGAGCAGGGTGCCGTGGCCGGAACCGTCGTCCAGCCTATGGGCGGACAGGTGGTCGGCGCCGCGCTCGGCGTGGTGCTCGGGGCTGCTGTGGATTATCTCAGCAACGCGGCGAACGAGGCGATCAACCGCGAGAGCTTCATTGCCGCCAACGAGGAGGCGCTGGACGCGACCGTCGCCACCTGGAAGTCGAGCCTCGAGGCCAATATCGACACAGCCATCGACAAATGGTTCGACGATGCCCGCGCATCCGTCGTGCTCGCCTCGAAATAGGGGCCCTTCGCCTGACGTTGAGGGCGGCACATTTCTGTCGCATTTCCGCCCCTTGGAGCGATATGCTGAGCCCCAAAGCCAAAAGGCTACGGGGATGGAAGAGAACGTCAAAACCATAGCGCGGCCGGCCGCGAGCCGCTCGTTGCGGGAAGCGATCCGCAAGGCGCGCCTAGAAGAGGCCGAGCATCTCGATCGCACCGCCGACCTTCGCGACGGCGAGATCGCGCGGCTCGAGCTGCTCAAGGCCGAACTCGAGGCCGTGTTCGCCGAAATCCCGCCGCACGACGACCGGTTCAACCTCGCTCTCGTGCCGAGCCGCCCGGCGCGGCTGTGGATCGATCTCTTCACCTATGCGGCGGTCGACGACGGCAGCGGCACCTACCTCTTCGTGCGCAACAGCGAGAATGGAAGGCGGACGCTGTTCAGCTCGAACAGCGTCGCCGATATGACCGACCGCATCACCCGCTACATGGCGCGGGAGATCGTGCGCCGGGAGCGTATCGAGACGGCGCTGATCGAGCCCGCACGCGCGGGGATGATCGGGGGCGAGGCGGCGCCCTCGAGCACCGGAATGGGCGTGGTCATCGCGGCCTTCGCCATCGGCCTTCTCACCGGCGCGGCAGGCCTGTTCGCAGCCGTCTGGCTCACCGTTCCCTGAGCACGCGGCGCTCGCTTTCCCAGACGTGCTCAGGGGCCGCCGCGACCGAGCGCCCAACCATCTCGCAACGCCACCCGCCTTTGGTCCGCGCGATTGAATATTCGTTGTAGCGGGCGGCGGGAATGCGCCCCTCGACGGCCTCCGACGCCGAAGGCACGCCGACAACGGTGGCCGGCCCGCTAGCGGTGTCGAGCTCAAGCACCGTCTGCTCGTGATTGTGGCCATGCAGCACGAGCTCCACGCCATGCGTCCTCAAAACGCTGCGCAGCCTTCCGGCATCGCGAAGCCCACGGCGCCAGCTCGCTTGGCCGGGAAGGGGAGGGTGGTGGATCAGCACCACGCGAAACAGATCTTCGCGCCCAAGCCTCGCCAATGCCTCAGCGAGCAACCCGCGCTGGGTCGAGCCGATCTTGCCCGCGGCGACGAAGGGCATCGTTGGCACGGCCGATGACAGGGCCACGATGGCGACGTCGCCGAAGCGTCGCACGAAGGGAAAAAGCGTGGGCGGCGTCGGCACCAGCAGCGCGCCGGCCGCGTTTGCCTGCATATAAGGCTGCCAGTGTCGCGTTCCGCTTTCGGGATGTAGCCTGACATAGGCGTCATGGTTGCCGGGAATCGCCGTGACGCGGTCCGGGGGTCCGAGATGATGCAGCCATTCCGCGGCGCGGAGGAATTCCTCGGGTAGCCCGAGATTGACGAGGTCCCCGGTGACGGCAATGTGGTCGGGCTTCCGCTCGATGAGGTCGCGGGTGAGCACGTCGAGCACCTCGCGCCGGTGCACGAGCTTGCGCCCACGATGCCAATTGACGTATCCGAGCATACGCTTGCCCATGAGATCAGCACGCTTGGCCCGCGGCATGGGGCTCAGATGGATGTCGGAGAGATGGGCGAGGGTG
>DASYIU010000205.1:0-8757 GCA_035997285.1 Methyloceanibacter sp.
TCTATATCAGCGCCATCCCCCCGCTTGCGATCGGCTGGGTGGTCGGCCTGCTCACCTCGCTGCTCGGTGTCGGCGGTGGATTCATCATGGTGCCGGCGATGATCTATCTGCTGCACATGCCGACCAACATCGTGATCGGCACCTCGATGTTCCAGATCATCTTCGTCACCGCCATCGTCACCGTGTTGCACGCGACCCTCAATCACTCGCTCGACGTGGTGCTTGCGCTCATTCTGGCGGCCGGCGGTGTCATCGGCGGCCAGTTCGGCGTCAGAGCCGGCCAGAAGCTCAGGGGCGAGCAGCTCCGGGCATTGCTCGGCTTAATGGTGCTCGCGGTCGCACTCCGTCTCTTGCTCGACCTCGTGCTCAAGCCCGCGGAGCTTTACAGCATCGCTCCTGTTTTCGGGGGCGGGTGATGCGAACCGCGCTTCGCCTCGCCGCCATCCTTCTCGCCTTGGCATCGGCACGTGCATACGCCGCTGAACCCGGTCAGGAGGAAGTTCAGTCCGACATCTCGATGCGCGAGATTTCCATCCAGTCGAATTTCACCGGCATCGAGATCCTCATTTTCGGCAGCGTCGATTTCAGTCATGCGCCAGCGCCAGACAAGGGGGTCTACGACGTGATCGTTGTCATCCGTGCGCCGGACCAGGCTTTGGTGGCGCGGCGCAAGCTACGGGTGGCAGGGATCTGGGTAAACGGGCCGGGCAAGGCCTACCCGACGGTTCCCGAGTTCTATGCCGTCCTCGCCACGCTCCCCTTGCGAGCGATCACCTCGGAGGAGACCCTCAAGTCTCTCGGGATCGGTCTGGGGAACCTTGATTTCGGAAGGCGCACTGAAGGCGATCTCGACGAGCAGACCTTTCGCTCAGCGGTGATCAGGCTGAAAGAGCGGCAACGGCTCTTCCAGGACATTGACGACGGGGTGAGCTTCATCGGCCGCAGTCTGTTCAGGGCCAAGGTCGACCTGCCGGTGAACGTGCCTATCGGCCGTTATACCGCCGCCGTCTATCTCTTTCGCGACGGAGCGCTGGTGAGCAAGAACGAGAGCACGCTGGAGGTGAACAAGGTCGGCTTCGAGCGGCTGATCTACCTGCTCGCCTTCAGACATCCATTCCTCTACGGGCTCTTCGCGGTCGTCATGGCCGTGCTGGCAGGGCTCATCGGCTGGGTCGCGTTCCGACGGGAATAGACTCTTTATTCGCACATGATCTTATCGGAAAACCGGTTCCCACTTTTCCGGATCATGCTCTAGTCGGGCAGGAGCAAGCTGCCGAGCACGGGATAGACGTCGATCCGTCCCATCATCCACGCTTCGAGCCGGTGGCGCAGGAACAGAGACCCGAAGGCGTCGTCGAGCACGTTCAGCCCGCCGGCATAGGCGCCGAAGGCGGGCATCACCAAGCGGTTGCCGTCGGTGGCAAAGCACCGCCGCCTGATCACCGCGCCGCGCCGCGCGATGCGCGCGACGGGATGCAAATGGCCCGCGATCTCGCGGCTCAACTCATTGCCGGAGGGCTCGTGGCGGAGCGTGACGCCGCAAATAGTGAGCGTGGTGCAGACCGTCCCGCCGACGCAAGGCGGCAGAAACGGATCGTGATTGCCGCAGATCCAATACCATTCGCGGCCCTGTTGCAGGCGGGTCAGAATCTTGAGGTCCTCGGCGGCAAGATTTTCGGCGAGCTCGCTCCGGTGGAAGCTGTCGCCGAGCGCCACGACCCGGGACGGCTCGACCTCGTGGATCACCTTGCCCAACCGTTGTAGCGTGGTGCGCGTGTCATAAGGCGGGATCAGCATGCCGAGAGCGGCGAAGGCCGCACCCTTCTCGAGATGCAGGTCGGCTACGAGAAGCGTGTCCTCCGCCTCCCAGTAGAGCGCACCGGCGGCAAGGGGCCTCATCGCGTGGCCCGAGACGAGGACGTGCGCGCGAAGCGTCGGCGCGCTTTCCGGCATGAGATCAGGCTTGGCGCGCAGCATTTCCGCTTAAGGCCTCCGCGATGAGCTCCTCGACAGCCTCACGCAACAAGGTCTCGCTCGCCTCGCCGGGGACGCTCTCGCGCCCGATCTCGAGCATGACGGGCACGGCGAGCGGCGAAACTTGGCGCAACGCAATATGCCTGATTCGCCCGCTGATCCGTTGCAAGAAAAGGTTCAGGCGGCCGACATCGATGAGGCCGGTTGCCGCATCGGCGAAGGCAGCCTTGAGCAGGATGTGGCCGGGCTCGTGCTGGCGGAGCACATCATAGATGAGGTCGGAGGAGACCGTCATCTGCCGCCCGGTCTTCTCCTGACCCGGATGGCGGCGCTCGATCAGGCCGGAGATGATGGCGCATACCCTGAAGGAGCGCTTCATCAGGCTCGACTCGGCAAGCCAGGCGTCGAGGTCGTCGCCGAGCATGTCCTCGTCGAACAGTTGCGCGAGGTCGAGCCTGCCGTTCCTCACCATCTCGCCCATGTCGTTGAGCGCCCAGATGACGAGCGCATATTCGTTGGCGACGAAGCCGAGCGGGCCTGCGCGCGCCCGCTCGAGCCTGCGGGTGAGAAGCATGCCGAGGCTCTGGTGCGCCAGCCGCCCCTCGAAAGGATAGCAGACGAGGTAGTGCTTGTTGCCGCGCGGGAAGGTCTCGACCAAGATCTCGTCGGGACCGGGAACGACAGAGATATCGGCCTGCAGCCGCAGCCAGTCGGAGACCTGGTCGGGAAGCCGCGACCAGGAGCGCGGCTCAGCGAGAAGCCGACGCACCCGGTCGGCAAGATAGGTGGAGAGCGGGAACTTTCCGCCTTCGTAAGCCGGCACCTTGGGATCGCTCGCATGCGCCCGGGTGACGATGGCGTCGCTCTCGCGCAGGCCCTCGAATCGGAGCACCTCGCCGGCGAACACGAAAGTATCACCGGGGGTAAGCTGCTCGATGAAATATTCCTCCACCTCGCCGAGGATGCGGCCGGCGGCGAGCACGTTGGCGGGCTTGAGCGCCCCTCCTTTGAGGCGAGCGAGGCGGACGCGCAGCATCGGCGCCTCGACGATGGTCCCGACATTGAGGCGATATTGCTGCGCGATGCGGGGATGGGCGACGCGCAGCCGCCCTTCCGGGGTGCGCTTCAGCTTGGCATAGCGCTCGTAATTGGCAAGCGCATAGCCTCCGGTCGCCACGAACTGCACGACCTGGTCGAAGGCCTCACGCTTGAGACCCTGATAAGGGGCGGCGCTCGTCACCTCACGGTAAAGCTCGTCCACGTCGAAGGGACTGGCGCAGGCCGTGCCGAGCACGTGCTGGGCGAGCACGTCGAGTGCGCCCGGCCGCGACGGAGGCGTATCCTGCGCGCCCTCCTCGGCGGCCTCGAGTGCTGCCTGGCATTCCACCACCTCGAAACGGTTGGCCGGCACGAGCAGGGCCTTGCTCGGCTCATCGAGCCGGTGATTGGCGCGGCCGATGCGCTGGGCGAGCCGGCTGGCCCCCTTGGGCGCGCCTACATTGACCACGAGGTCGACGTCGCCCCAGTCGATGCCGAGGTCCAGAGTCGAGGTGCAGACCACGGCGCGCAACCTGCCCGCCACCATCGCCGCCTCCACCTTGCGGCGCTGCGCCACGTCGAGCGAGCCGTGATGCAGCGCGATGGGCAAGTTCGCGTCGTTGTGGCGCCAGAGCTCATGAAACAGCATCTCGGCCTGCGAACGCGTGTTGACGAACATCAGCGATAGGCGGTGGGCCTTGATCGCCTCGTAGATCTCAGGCAGCGCATAGCGCGCCGTATGCCCCGCCCAGGGAAGCTCGGCCTTCGATTTGAGGATGGCGATGTCAGCCTTGACACCGCGCTCCGCCACGACGATCTCGGCGAGGCGGAGCGCGGCTTGGCCGGCATGCGGCCCGAGAAAGGCGGCAAGCTCGGACGGCCGCGCCACGGTGGCCGACAGGCCGATCGCCGTGAATCTTGGCGAGAGGGTGCGCAGCCGCGCCAGATCGAGCGCAAGCAGATCGCCGCGTTTGCTCGAGGCGAGTGCGTGCAGCTCATCGAGGATCACGCATTTGACCTGGCCGAACAGCTCGGCGGCGCCGTGATGCGACAGCATCAGCGCAATCTGCTCAGGTGTGGTCAGCAAAATGTCGGGCGGCATCACCCGCTGGCGGGCGCGGCGCGAGGGCGGCGTGTCACCGGTGCGCGTCTCTAGCATGATCGGCAAGCCCATCTCCTCGATGGGCGTGGCGAGATTGCGCGCGATGTCGGTGGCAAGCGCCTTCAAGGGCGAGACATAGAGCGTGTGAATGGTCGCCGCCGCCTTCGGCTTCGGCGTGGCTCGGCGTGCTAGATCGAACAGGCTCGGCAGGAAGCCCGCAAGCGTCTTGCCGCCGCCGGTCGGGGCGATGAGGAGGGCGTCGCGGCCGGCAGCAACCTCATTGAGAAGCGCGAGCTGATGGGCGTGTGGACGCCAGCCGCGCGAGGCGAACCAGCTGGCGAAGGGCTCGGGCAACGCGGCTTGTGGCGCGGCCGCTTGCGGCACCGCCATTGGGGGCGCCGCTTGGGCCACCTCACAGATCAGCCTTTGGCTTCTCCTCACCTCAATCCCACGTCCTTCTTGACCTTGCCCGCCCGCCGCACCAATTCTGCTGTAATTCGAGTCGAAGCAGTCTCTTCAAGGCGGCCTTTGCCTTCGGGTCAAAGGGGAGCGCACAGATGGAACGGTTCTTTGGCGGCAATCCGGCCCTCGTTCTGGTCAGGCTCATGATCCTATCGCTGATCGTGGGCGTCGTCCTGGCCGCGCTCGGCTTCAGCCCCTTCGATATCATCGACAGCCTGCAGCGGCTCATCGCCCGCATCTACGACATGGGCTTCGCGGCAGTGGAGAAGGCGCTCCGCTACATCCTGCTCGGCGCCGTCATCGTCTTCCCGGTGTGGATCGTCATGCGCGTGCTGAAAGTGGTGGGGCGCAGCGGCAGCACCGATGTGGTCGACGCGAGTTCGCGCAAGCGCGAAGCCTAGCTTTTCTCAGCGAGAGGTACACCTTGCTCCCCGCTTCCCCCTTGTGGGGGAGCACGCGCGCCCATTTAGGCGTGCGGAGGGGGTGAACGGCGCAGCGAGTCCTTGATTGAACCCCCCTCCCTAGCTCTCCCCCACGAGGGGAGGGGAGAGCGAGTGGCGAGTCCCCCGATATCCGAAGCGTCAAGGCAGTTTTCTCCCGGCCCAGTGGCCGGCGCGGGTGCCGATCAGGCGCTTCAGGCTGGCGGTCCCCGCCTTCTCCATCGCCGCGACCAGCGCCAGCTTGATGCGGCCGATCAGCCCCGGTCCTTCGAACACGAGCCCAGTATAGAGCTGCACGGCTGAAGCGCCCGCCTCGATCTTGGCAAGCGCCGTCTCGCCCGAGTCGATGCCACCCACGCCGATGAGCGGCAACTTCCCTTCCGTCAGCCGATAGACTTGGCCCAGCATGCGGGTGGAGCGGGCGAAGAGTGGGCGCCCTGACAGCCCTCCGGTCTCGCGCGCAAAAGCCGCGTCCTTGAGCCCCTCGCGGGAAAGCGTCGTATTGGACATCACGATGCCGTCGATGCCATGGGCAAGAATCACGCGCACCACCTCGGGAAGGTCGGCGTCAGCCAAATCAGGGGCGAGCTTGACCAGGAGCGCGGGCTTGCTCGGCAATGCCTGGCGCGCAGCCTGAACGCGCGCCAGAAGCGCCGCGAGCGCCTCAGGCGCCTGGAGATCGCGCAAGCCCGGCGTGTTGGGCGAGGAGATGTTGACGCTGAGATAGCTCGCCACGGCGGCCATGCGCTCGATGCCAGAGACATAGTCACTGACGCGGTCTTTGCTGTCGCGCCCTGCCCCGATATTGACGCCGACGATGCCTGGCGGGCGGGACTTCAGCCGTGCAAGCGCCGCGTCCTGTCCTTCATTGTTGAAGCCGAGCCGGTTGATGATGGCGCGATCCGCCGCGGAGCGGAAGATGCGGGGGCTCGGATTGCCGCTTTGCCCGCGCGGCGTCAGCGTGCCCACCTCGACAAAGCCGAACCCCATGCCGAGAAGCTCGCGCGGCACGCGTGCGTTCTTGTCGAAGCCTGCCGCCATGCCGATGGGATTGGGAAAGTCGAGACCGAACAGAGTTTGGCCGAGCCGCTTGTCATCAGGCTCAGCCGCGCGTGGATAAAGCCCAAGCTCGAGGCTCTTGACGGCAAGATCGTGCGCCCGCTCGGGGTCGAGCGCTTGGAGCAGCGCCTGGCCGAGCCCGAACAGCCCATTCACGGCAAAACACGCGCCGGCAGTTGGTGGCGACCGTCGGCCCCAAGCTCAAGCGGCTCGTCCCAGAGCAGCGCTTTGAGGTCGAGCGGGCCGTAGAGATGGGGAAAGATCGCCCCGTCGCGGGATGGCTCCCATTGCAGACGCTCGCCAAGGCTTTCGCTATCTACAGCCAGCAGGATGAGGTCCTTCTGCCCGGCAAAGTGCTTGGCGAGGGTGCCTTCCAGCTGATCGGCGGCAGAGAGGTGAATGAAGCCGTCGCGGGCGTCGTCGGCCGAGCCTTCGAAGCGGCCCTTCGCCTTTGCCTCGGCAAGCGCGCCGCGACTCGTGACCTTATAGATCGTCCCATCCATGGTTCCTTCTACTTAGCCCCCACAGCCCATGACGCAAGGGATTTGGCCTCTCATATGTAGTGCTTAGCGAAGAGCCTTGGAGACGCGTTATGTCAGCGCCTGATCGCTTCATAGCTTGGTGCAAGCAGGAACAAGCGAGCATTGAGCAGGAGCTTGAGCTGATGGTGCCAGGCGAGGATATCGCGGCTGGCTGGGTTGACACGACCGACGACTCGATAGAACGCGCCAAGGTGCGGCTTGCAGAGCTCAATGAACTTTTGACCGATGCTGGAAGCGCCACCGTCGTTAAGCCGGAATCCCTCTAACCATACCCAAAGGCCCTAAAGGCGAGAAGCGACCGGCCGACGTAATTGGCGCCGCCATCATGGTCGGCAAGATCGCGACGCGTGCGGACGGAAAACCTCGTTCGCAATCGGAATGCGGTGGACGAGCGCGATTCCTATTACGAGGTATAAATTCCGCGATTCGCCATTTCGGGTTGCGGAACCGCTTCCCGTGAACAGGCTGACCCATGCCAGAGTCTGGTCGGCACTAGACGCGCTCGCGCGCCGCTATAGCCTGTCCGCCTCTGGGCTCGCCAAACGCGCCGGTCTCGACCCCACGTCGTTCAACAAGTCGAAGCGCGTCACCGGCGAAGGGCGACCGCGCTGGCCTACCACCGAAAGCATCGCCAAGGTGCTCGAGGCGACCGGCGCCACCTTCGAGGACTTCACCCAGCTCGTCACCGCCGCGGCGCGCGAGGCCGGGCCAGCCCATCCCGCTGATCGGCCTCACCCAGGCGGGAGCCGGCGGCTTCTTGGACGATGGCGCCTTTCCCGTCGGTCAAGGCTGGGATCAGATCCGCTTCCCCAAGGTCGACGACGAGAACGCCTATGCTCTCGAGGTCACCGCGACAGTATGCAGCCGCTCTACCGCGACGGGGATATCCTCATCGTCTCGCCCAATTCGGCGCCGCGCAAAGGCGACCGCGTGGTGCTGCGCACGACCGACGGCGAGGTGATGGCCAAGATCCTGATGCAGCGCACGGCCAAGACGGTCGAGCTCGCCTCCTTCAACCCGACCCACCCCAATCTCGTCTTCCCCGTGGACCGCATCGACTGGATGGCGCGCATCGTGTGGGCGGGCCAATAGCCGAAAGCCCGAATCCAGAAGCCAGCAATCGGAAGCCGAGGCCCTAGAATGGCCCGATCTGTGACATCTGATACCCGAGGTCTGGTTTCCGGCGTCAGGTTTCCGATCGACATGGAACTCGCCTCTCGGATTTTCTCGATCCTGCTCGGCCTCGCCGTCATGGTCTTCTTCCTGTGGCCGGTGACGATCCCGGTCGGCTTCGGAGAAGCCTGGTGGGCGCGGCAGCAAATTGCATCGCGGTCTAAGCCTGCGCCCGCCCAAACTGCGGCTGCACCTACCGCACAGCCTGCCTCGCCCCCGCTGCAATCAACACCGACCGCCGCCCTGCCCTCGGCTCCGCCGCAGGCAGCCTCCCTCGAGGCCTCGCCGCATGCGGTCCAGCCAAGCGCCGGCGTGGGCAAGCGGACCTTGCTCGCATCCGAGAAGGCGGAGGCCGAGCGCGTTGCCGATCTGAACGCCGAGGGCGCAGCCGCCGCCACGCCTCCTCCTAAGACCAAGCTCTATTACCGGATCAAGGTGCGCGACGGCGGCACGCTTTTATCGGGGGGCGTTGTCATCAGACTCGACGGCATCGCCGTCCGCGACGCAGAGGCCACCTGCAAAGGCAAAGGTGGCAAGCCCTGGCCATGCGGTGCCGCTGTCAAGTCCGCGCTGACGCGGCTGATCCGCACCCGCGCCGTCACCTGCGAGCTGCCCAAGAGCGGGGAGCAGAAGGACTTTGCCGCACGCTGCACCGTGGCCGGCACCGATCTTGCGACCTGGATGGTGCGCCAAGGCTGGGCCGAGCCGAAAGAAGGCTCGGAGCGGTCGCTTGCCGAGGCCGCACAAGCCGCCAAGCAGGAGCATGTCGGGCTTTGGCGCGGGGCGGAGTGATCCCCTTGCTCCTTTGTCATTACCCGCGAAAGCGGGTAATCCAGTAACCACAAACCTGCCGCGCTGCCCACCGCATCGCCACCGGCTGGGGTTACGGGGTCGCCCGGGAAGCCGGGCGATGACAACGGGCTGGGGATCATGAAACGCATCGCCATCGCTTTCGGGTTTCTTCTCC
>DASYIU010000206.1:0-1865 GCA_035997285.1 Methyloceanibacter sp.
GCCGCGCCATGGCGGTATTCGAGCTCGACCAGAAGCACCGGCCGGTGCGCGGCGATCAGCCCCTCGCCTCCCCGCAGCACCGCAAATTCGTGGCCCTCGGCGTCGATATTGATGAAGGCCACGCGCTCGGCAGACATTGACGCAAGCAGGGTCTGGTCGAGGGTGACTGTTTCGACAGAATGCGTGACGACGCCCGTGGCCCGGGTCTCGGTGCCGTGGCGGTTCGCCGCCTCGATGGTGGCGAGCGCATGCATGGGGACGTCCCTATCGACCGGCACGCGGAGCACAGTCGTCCCCTCGCTGTCGGACACCGCCTTGGCGATGATCTCGCAGTTCCGCGGCGCCACCTGCATAAGGTGCTCGGCACAAGCGGGATTGGGCTCGAAGGCAATGACCTTCTTGGAGCGCCGCGCCAGGACGGCGGTGAACAGGCCGACATTGGCGCCGACATCGACGGCGACCTTGTCGGGAGCGAGAAACTGCCGCGCAGCCACCATCTCCTGCTCGCATGGCCACAACATCGTGTGGCGCACCACCCGGTAGGCATGCACGAACCTGGGTGGGAGGCCGCCCCTGACCGCCTCGCGCAGATGCCCCAACATCGTCTTCCAAATCTCCTTGGCCGCCCCAGGGCAGCGCTTACCGCCTGGAGCATAATTTTCTATCATCGGCCGGCTGTTCTGTCCGACACTTGGCGCGAGCGATGGCCCGAAAGCTGGATTTTATCGTTTTTGGCGTGCCGCGCAGCGGCAGTAGGTTCGCCGTCCAAGGCACTCGCCGGATTTCAACGTTCAGCCCCTATCATCGGCTCAAATCTCTCTATGTGCGCAGATGGGCGCTCAGGCGGCGGCTCGCATCGATCCGGTGAGCAGGGTCGTCCAGAGAGAGGCTTTGCCGGGCAAATGTCTTTTTGCAAAACAACCCCATGCAAAGAAGCGGAAAGCGACGAAATCGGGTTCGCGACCACAATCGACGAATCGGTGCAAATTTGGAGAAGGCAAGTCCCGCTTGACGACGATGAGGCGGGTACCCCGGGCGCTCGGCGCAAGGTATCGAAAACAGAAGTGTGGCGACGATCGCAACAGGCCGAGGCGGCGCGACCCTAAGAGTGACGAGATCGGCCGGCGCTAGTGCGAGATCCAGAAGACCGGGCCCAGCCTGGCCTCTCTGCTTCTGAGGGCACCCCGGCTCCCGTGGACGACCCTGAAATGCAGCATGTCGTCAACGGCAACCGCTTGAAACGCAAGCGCTCCGAGCTAATCGAGGCCTTCGATTTAGGTGGTCTCGATGACGAGCGTATAATCAAGGTCGCGCAAAAGGAAATAGCCGCAACACCAGCGGCTGGCAGCAGCGACGGAGGCGGAGCACCAACGCCCCGTAAGCTCAAGCCCCTCGAGCGTAGCGCAAGGTGACGACCGCCCGGCAAACAGCTTGGTGCGGCCCCGAACCCGGACGCAGACGGATTGAAGCTCGACCGATCCCCTCGCCGGCCCAGGCCCGGGAGGAGAAGCCCGCAATATGCGGGGCGGATCTCGTCGGCAACCAGCGGACGCAAGACTCGAGTTGAGTCTGCCAACGCTCGCCCCAAGCAGATGCGCCCCGGTAACTTCCGCTGGGGTGCTCCCGGACGGCTGAGGCTTGCTCAGCCGGCATCTGCGCACAGCGCTATCCCCAAACCAGGATGAGCTCGATCATCCGCAACCTAACGAGGAAAACCATGAACACTGAAAAAGAACATACCAGCGACGACGCCGATGACCTCCCAGAAGTAGAGCACGAGGCGTGTGATTCCACCGAGCCCTGTCAGGGTCAGCTTGTAGTCCAACCGACCGAGTTTCCGCCGCTCGTGCCGGTGCCGCTAAATG
>DASYIU010000207.1:0-1789 GCA_035997285.1 Methyloceanibacter sp.
GTGGGTGCGTCGTGATCGGGTTGGCCACAAGCGCGGCCGAAGTGGATATCGGTCGAACGGATACGGGCTAGAGCCATAAGCAACGGAAGCGTGAGTGCGGCAGAGGCGAGGAATATCCATTGATAAGACAGAAAATAGCCGATAGCGCCCATCAGTCCGGTGGTCGCTATGACTCCTGCGGAGGCGAAGCGTTGATTGCGTCCAAGTCGTTCGGCAAGAGCCGAGTGGCCGACTAGGCCCAGGCTGATCGCGGCGATTGCCGGCCCAAGGAACCCGCCGGTCATCGCTTGCAGCACCAAGGCAGCAAAGACCACTGGAAGGCTTGGCCAAAGCGCGATCACGAGCGCGCTGACCGCGACCATGATTCCGCCCAATGCAACCAGAAATCGCTTCGACCGGCTGGCGTCGAGCAGCTCACCCCCGGGCAGTTGACTCAACAAGCCGGCGAGACCGCTAACACTCAGGACGAAGCCGATGTTCTGCAGGGTCCACTTCTCATCAGCCAGAAGCACTGCAACAAACGGACCGAACCCGGATTGCATTCCCGGAGCTATGGGCGAAAGTTGGTGACGGCATGAAGGGATAAGGCGGCGTATCGTGGGGGTGCTTGACGCCTCCACTTCTCCAGAAGGAGTGATACGCCGTGACCGACACTAACGTTTTCCCTCTTGCTCGACCAGGAAGTTTTGCCGATCCGCTGACCGATGTTTTGCGCAACGGCGCGCGGGCGCTGCTGGCGCAAGCCGTTGAGGCCGAGGTTGCCGCTTTGCTCAGCTGCCACATCGACAAGCTAACCGACGACGGGCGCCAGCGGCTGGTGCGCCACGGGCATCTGCCCGAACGGGAGATCATGACGGGCATCGGTCCGGTCGCCGTGCGCTGCCCGCGGGTGCGCGACCGCGTCGGCGAAGGTTCGGAGCGCATCCGTTTTTCGTCGACCATTCTGCCGCCCTACGCGCGCCGCTCGAAGAGCCTCGAAGTGCTGATCCCGATCCTCTACCTCAAGGGCGTCTCCACCGGCGACTTCGAGGAGGCGCTGATCGCGCTGCTCGGCAGGGACGCCGGCGGGCTGTCGGCCTCGACCATCGGGCGGCTCAAGGAGGCCTGGTCGGAGGAGCACGCGCGCTGGAGCAAGCGCGATCTCTCGGCCAAGCGCTACGTCTACTTCTGGGTCGACGGCATCCACGTGCAGGCGCGACTGGAAGACGAGGCGCAATGTCTGCTCGTGATCATCGGCGCGACACCGGAAGGCAAGAAGGAGTTGGTCGGCCTGATCGACGGTGTGCGCGAGAGCGCGCAATCCTGGAGGGAGCTGCTCCTCGACCTGAAGCGGCGCGGACTTGCGGCAGCGCCCGAGCTCGCGGTCGCCGACGGCGCGCTCGGCTTCTGGCAGGCGATCGAGGAAGTGTGGCCCAAGACACGCGGCCAGCGCTGCTGGGTGCACAAGACCGCGAACGTCCTGAACAAGCTGCCGAAGAGCCAGCAACCGAAGGCCAAGCGCGCGCTCCAGGAGATCTGGATGGCCGAGACCAAGAAGGATGCACTAGCCGCGTTCGATGTCTTCGTCGAAACCTGGGGCGTCAAATACGACAAGGCGGTCGAGTGCTTGATCAAGGATCGCGACGCGCTGCTCGCCTTCTACGACTTCCCGGCCGAGCACTGGAAGCATCTGCGCACGACTAACGTCATCGAAAGCTCGTTCGCGACCGTGCGCCATCGTACCGTTCGCTCGAAGGGATGCCTCTCGAACAAGACCGCGCTCGCCATGATCTTCAAGCTCGCCGAGGCC
>DASYIU010000208.1:0-1620 GCA_035997285.1 Methyloceanibacter sp.
CGGCTCGCGGCGCGGCGCAAGGCGGCGCGCGACGGACTGCCGGTGAGCGACGCATTATGGCGCGAGATCGAGGCGCTTTAGCGCGCAGACGCAGGCGTCCGGACCAAGTACAATGCGCAAGTCCAATTATATCGGCAGGAGTGTGACATGCTGCAACGGTTCGCGACGGTAGGCGTGGCGCTTGTTTGCCTGGTGACGGCGTCCAGCGCCGCCTCGGCGCAGGCGCTGGAGAAGAAGCACTTCAACTACAGCGAATGGACCAAGGGCCGCTTCTCCGAAACGGTCACGGTCACCGGTCCGGGCAAGATGATCTTCCTGGCCGGGGTCGGCGCCGAGGACGAGAACGGCAAGGGCGGCGACATCCTGCACAAGGGCGACTTCATGGGCCAATGCCAATATGCCTATGACAAGATCAAGCGGCTGCTCGAGAAGCAGGGCGCGACGCTCGGCGATGTGGCGAAGATCGTGACCTACATCACCGACGCCCGCTATCAGCCCGACTACGGCAAATGCCGGGTCGAAGCCTTCGGCGCCAATCCGCTGCCGGCCCACACGCTCCTCAATATCAGCCAGCTGGCGTGGCCCGGCATGATGGTGGAGATCGACGTCACGGCGGTGGTGCCTTTGAAATAGCGCGAATGGCAAATAGCGAATAGCGAGTGGATCGAAGCTGTCCTATTTGCTAGTCGCATTTCGCCAATCGCCATTCGCCCACAACAACGAGGCATTCATGACAGATGCGGTGAAGGTCGGGATCGTCGGTCTCGGCCGCTGGGCCAAGGTCCTGACGCGGGCGAGCCAGAAATCCGACAAGCTCAGGATCGTGTCCGGCTTCAGCCGTTCCGAGGAGAAGCGCGCGGCCTTCCAGCAGGAGCTCGGCGTCCCGGCGGCGCGCGATCTGCGCGCGATGCTGGCCGATCCGGAGATCAAAGGCGTGATCCTCACGGTGCCCAACGAGCAGCATCTGCCGGTCGCGATCGAGGTCGCGCGCGCCGGAAAGCACGTTTACACCGAGAAGCCGATCGCAAGCACGCTCGAGGAGGGGCTCGAGATCGAGGCGCTCGAGCACCGCCATGGCGTCACCGTCACGGTGGGCCACAGCGCCCGGCTGATGGCCGGCATCCGGACCATGCGCGAGGCGATCGAATCCGGCGAGCTCGGCCGCGTCGCCTTCATGGAGGCGAATTTCTCCAACGAGCGCGCGCTCGAGCTCACGCCCTCGACCTGGCGCTGGTACCGCGCGAAGGCGCCCGGCGGCCCGCTCTCGCAGCTCGCGATCCACCAGTTCGACGTGCTGCATTATCTCGGCGGCGAGGTCGTCGAGGCGAGCGCGATGGCCTCGAAGCTCTCGCCGGTCGGCGCCGAGGTCGACGACCAGTCGATGACGCTGCTGCGCTTCGCCGACGGCAAGATCGGCTATGTCGGCTCGTGCTGGACCTCGCCCGGGATCTTCGCGGTGCGGGTGTTCGGATCGAAAGGCCTGATGCATTACGAGATCGACTTCGGCACCTGGGACACGCCCGACAAGCTGCATCTGACCTCGACGCTCTACATCCAGCGCGGCAAGGACGGCTACGGCAAGCGCGAGGAGCTGAAGGTTCCGGAAAGCGACATGTTCCG
>DASYIU010000209.1:0-7205 GCA_035997285.1 Methyloceanibacter sp.
AATATGCGACGCTGGAGCATCTGCTCCTGTCGCTAATCGACGACCGTGACGCGGCGGCGGTGATGCGCGCCTGCGACGTCGACATCGATGTCCTGCGCGACAAGCTCACCGGCTATATCGACAACGAGCTGTCGGGCCTCGTGCTCGACACCCATGGCGATGCCCAGCCGACGGCGGGCTTCCAGCGCGTGATCCACCGCGCCGTGGCGCATGTGCAGTCCTCGGGGCGGGAGGAGGTGACGGGGGCCAACGTGCTCGTCGCCATCTTCGCCGAGCGGGAGAGCCATGCCGCCTTCTTCCTGCAAGAGCAGCACATGACCCGCTTCGACGCGGTCAACTATATCAGCCACGGCATCGCCAAACGGGCCGGCATGTCGGAGGCGCGCGCCGTGCGCGGCGTCGACGAGGATGCCGCCACGGTCGAGGGCGGCGACGAGAAGAAGCGCGGCGCCGACGCGCTCGAGATCTACTGCATCAACCTCAATCAGAAGGCGCGTGCCGGCCGCATCGATCCGCTGATCGGCCGCGGACCCGAGATTCAGCGCACCATCCAGGTGCTGTGCCGCCGCCAGAAGAACAATCCCCTATTCGTGGGCGATCCCGGCGTGGGCAAGACGGCCATCGCCGAGGGGCTGGCGCGCCGCATTATCATGGGCGACGTGCCGGACGTTCTCGCCGATTCCACCATCTTCCAGCTCGACATGGGAGCGCTGCTGGCCGGCACCCGCTATCGCGGCGATTTCGAGGAGCGGCTCAAGGCCGTGATGCGCGAGATCGAGGCCTATCCCGGCGCCATCATGTTCATCGACGAGATCCACACTGTGATCGGGGCGGGCGCCACCTCGGGCGGGGCCATGGACGCCTCCAACCTGCTGAAGCCGGCGCTCCAGTCAGGCACGCTGCGCTGCATCGGCTCGACCACCTACAAGGAATACCGCCAGCACTTCGAGAAGGACCGGGCGCTCGTGCGCCGGTTCCAGAAGATCGACGTGAACGAGCCTTCCGTGCCCGACGCGATCGAGATCCTGCGGGGCTTGAAGCCCTATTTCGAGGACTTCCACCGCGTCCGCTACACGAGCCAGGCCATCAAGTCGGCGGTCGAGCTGTCGGCAAAGTACATCCACGACCGCAAGCTGCCGGACAAGGCCATCGACGTGATCGACGAGAGCGGCGCCTCGCAGATGCTGCTCCCCGAGCGGCAGCGGCGGAAGACCATCGGCGTCAAGGAGGTGGAGGTCACCATCGCCACCATGGCGCGCATCCCGCCGAAGACGGTGTCGAAGTCCGACGCCGAGGTGCTGCGCGCTATCGACCAGGACTTGAAGCGCGTCGTGTTCGGCCAGGACAGGGCGATCGAGGCGCTTGCCGCGGCGATCAAGCTGTCGCGGGCGGGCTTGCGCGAGCCTGGCAAGCCGATCGGCTGCTACATGTTCTCCGGCCCCACCGGCGTCGGCAAGACCGAGGTCGCGCGCCAACTTGCGCTGCTGCTCGGCGTGGAGCTGCTCCGCTTCGACATGAGCGAATATATGGAGCGGCACACCGTCTCGCGGCTGATCGGCGCGCCGCCCGGCTATGTCGGCTTCGACCAGGGCGGCCTCTTGACCGACGGCATCGACCAGCATCCGCACTCGGTGCTGCTGCTCGACGAGATCGAGAAGGCGCATCCCGACCTGTTCAACATCCTGTTGCAGGTGATGGATCACGGCAAGCTCACCGACCATAACGGCAAGCGCGTCGACTTCCAGAACGTCATTCTGATCATGACCACCAATGCCGGGGCCTCCGACCTCGCCAAGGCGGCCATCGGCTTCAATCGCTCCAAGCGCGAAGGCGACGACGAAGAAGCCATCAACCGGCTGTTCAGCCCGGAGTTCCGCAACCGGCTCGACGCGGTCATCCCGTTCGCCAGCCTCACGCCTGAGATCATCTCCAAGGTGGTGGAGAAATTCGTGTTTCAGCTCGAGGCGCAGCTCGGCGACCGCAACATCACCATCGAGCTCACGCCTGAGGCAACGACGTGGCTCGCCGAGCGCGGCTATGACGACAAGTTCGGCGCCCGGCCGCTGGCGCGCGTCATCCAGGAGCACATCAAGAAGCCGCTGGCCGAGGAGATCCTGTTCGGGGCGCTGAAAGAGGGTGGCATCGTGCGCGTGCTGGTCGAGGAGTAGGCGGGCGAGAAGATGCTCGGCTTCGAATATCTGAAGCCCGACACGCCGGTCCGCCCGCGCGATCCCGAGGACACCGAGCCCGAGGGCGATGACCCTGGAGGCGGCGCCGGTCCGAAGGCGGCGGCGAAGACTGGTCCGGCCAAGCCGCGCGCCAAGCACTCTCCGCGCCGGCCGCGTGGCGCCCGCCAGCGCAGTGTCGGCGTGAGCCCGGTGCCCAAGGTCCCGCTCGGCTCTAAGTAGGTCGATTGACTCTCAATAACTGGCTTACCGGAGTTAGCCTTTCAGCTTCTTCCGGATCTTCTCGGCCATGGCGGCGAGTTTCGCCTGGTCGGCCATTTGGCCGGCGTGGGGCTTCAGCGTCTCGCCCGCTTTGCGCGGGATGATGTGGAAATGGAGGTGAAACACCGTCTGACCGGCAGCGGCGCCATTGAATTGCTGGATTAGCACGCCCTCGGCGCCGGTGGCCTCCTGAATGACCGGCGCGAGCTTCTGCACCACAGCAACCAGCTTGGCGAGCGCCGTCGGCGAGACGTCGAACAGATCGCGCGCCTTCTCCTTGGTGATGACGAGGGCGTGGCCTTCGGTGCGCGGCATGATGTCGAGGAAGGCGAGGGTGTCCTCGTCCTCGTAGATCTTGTGGCATGGGATCTCGCCCCTGAGCACCTTGGCGAAGACATTGGTCTGATCGTAGGCCATGGCGCTTCCTCGCTCTTATTTTTCTGAGTCATTTCGAGTCCTTGCGATGGCAAGGTCAACCAGAGAATCAATCGGTATGGCGATAAGGCGACTCCTCGGAAAGCAGCGCGATCTCCCGCGCCACTGCCCGGCGCTCGCGCTTCAGGTAATTGGCGACGGCGCGGCGTAAGGCCGGATCGGCAATGTAGTGGGCGCTATAGGTCTCGGCCGGCAGATAGCCGCGGGCGAGCTTGTGCGCCCCTTGTGCGCCCGCTTCGACCCGCGTCAGGCCATGGGAAATGGCGAAGTCGATGGCCTGGTAGTAGCAGACCTCGAAATGGAGATAGGGGCGCTCCTCGATCCCGCCCCAATAGCGGCCGTAAAGCGTGTCGGCGCCGATGAAGTTGAGCGCACCGGCGATATATCGTCCGGACTGCTTGGCGAGGACGAGCAGGATCTGATCGGCCATGGTCTCGCCGAGGAGACTGAAGCATTGCCGCGTGAGATAGGGCGAGCCCCATTTGCGCGAGCCGGTGTCCATATAGAAGGCGAAGAAAGCGTCGAAATGCGCCTCGGTGAGAGCGTTCCCCGTCACCCATTCGATGTCGATGCCGTCGCCAAGCGCTTCGCGGCGCTCTTTGCGGATCGACTTCCGCTTGCGCGCGTTGAGGCTCCCTAGGAAATCCTCGAAGGTTCGATAGCCCTCGTTCTGCCAATGAAATTGCTGGTCGGTGCGCTTGAGGAAGCCCTGCTCGCCGGCAAGCGTCCATTCGTCGCGCGTGAGGAAGGTGACATGGAGCGAGGAGACGCCGAGCTCGCCGGCGAGCGTGGTCGCGGCCTGAAGCAGGATAGCCTCGCGCTCGGCTTGGTCCGCGCCCGACCGAACCAGCAGGCGCTTGCCGGTCACAGGCGTGAAGGGGACAGAGGCCTGAAGCTTCGGATAATAACTGCCACCGGCGCGCATATAGGCGTCGGCCCAGCCATGGTCGAAGACATACTCGCCTTGTGAGTGCGACTTGAGATAGCAGGGCATGCAGCCCGTAAGCGTGCTGTCGCCGTCCTCGAGGAGAAGATGCTGGGGTAGCCAGCCGGTCTTGCGTGTGGCCGACCTGCTCTCTTCTAGCGCTTTCAAAAATACATGTGAGATGAAAGGGTTAGAGGGGCGTCCGGAGACGTGCAGCGAACCGTTGCCGAGCGCACAGGCGTCCCATTCGGCGGCCGGCACATCGGCGATGCGAGAGGCGATGCGCACGACGACGGGCTCGCCGGCGCTTGCAGGCTCCTCCTCGGTCAGCGGCCTCTCGATATCGCCCATGGCTTAAGGCACGATCCCTTCGAAGATCATGGCGTCGGCATAGCGCAAGGCGCGGTCCCGCTCGGCCATGGTGCGCACCGTCCAGGTGAGCAGCGGCAGCCCGAACAGGAGCTGCGCGACGGCTGGCGCCAACGCCGGCAGCGCCCTGATATCGTAAGCGATGAAATGGGGCCGCGCGAAGGTGGAGGTGAGCAGGTTGCGCATGGCGAAGCGCGCGGAAGAAGAGAGCTGCGACCAATAGCGCTGGTCGTCGAACCGCTCGGCGACGAGCCCGCGGGGAAGCGCTGGCGCAATCTCGCGAAAGGCCGCCACCGAATAGGGGTCGAACGACATCACTGCGACGGGCCCGGGATAGGACGCGAGCAGCATGGCGATATTGGCCTCGTATTTGCTCTCGCGGGTCCAGGCGCTCTTGACCTCGAGCACGAGCGGCACGTGTCCGTTGATGAGTGCAAGCAGCGCCGGGAGCGACAGGATGTGGTCGGAACTGTTGCGCAAGGGGATGGCAGTCAGCGCCTCGACCTCGCGGGCGGCGACCGGACCCGTCTCCAAGGTGAGCCGGTCGAGGGTGGCGTCGTGGAACACGACCGGCATGTGGCCGGCGGCGCATTGCAGGTCGACCTCGATGGCAAATCCCGCGCCCATGGCGGCCCTGACCGCGGAAGCGCTGTTCTCGACGATGCCCTTGGACGGATCGTGCAAGCCCCGATGGGCGATCGGCCGCTTCAACCAATAAAGCTCGGCCATGTGGGGCGCTCGGTCATGGGACTAATCGATCGCGAAGAGTGCGTCGATCTCGACGGCGGCGTTCAGGGGCAAGCTCGAGCACCCCACGGCGACGCGCGTGTGGCGCCCTTTTTGCCCGAGTATCTTGACGATCAGCTCCGAGGCGCCGTTGATGACTTTGGGGTGGTCAGTGAAGCCGGACACGGCGTTCACGTAGCCGTTCAGGCGAAGGCATTGGACGATGCGGTCAAGGTCTACCAAGGCCGCTTTCGCCTGGGCTAGAATGTTGAGAGCGCAGAGCCGGGCGGCGTCCTGGCCCTGGTGGAGGTCGAGATCTGCGCCGAGCGTGCCGGCGACGGCAATGCGTCCCGCCTTGAAGGGGAGTTGCCCTGCCACGTAGAGCTGGTTGTCGAGGTGGAGATAGGACACGTAATCCGCAACGGGCGAGACCACCTCGGGGAGGACGAGGTCGAGCGCCTTTAGACGTGCTTCGATCTCTCCCGCCATGCTACCAATCCTCCCACGCGAAAGCCCTGGCTTTGAGCCTTCGACCATTGAGCAAATCCAGCCTTCCTGCAAGCGCGGGGAGGGGCTCTTGTCCGGCCCGCGTGTTGGTGCGAAAAATCGCTCGGCGGCTGCCCGCTTGGCTGGGCGCGACGGATGGCGGAGAATTGAGGCTGACATGATCGGTTGTAAGCGGCTGATGCCCGTGCTCGTGGCGGCTCTGCTGCTTGGCGGGGCCCCGGCGGGCCATGCTCAGGCGCTCGCAGCCAATGAGACCAACAAGCTCGTGGCGCATCGCGCCATCTACGAGATGACGCTCGACGACGCCCGCTCGGCCTCCGGCATCACCGGCATCGATGGCCGCATGGTGTTCGAGTTTACCGGCTCGGAATGCGACGGCTACTCGCTGAATATGCGCATGGTCACGCAGATGACCGATTCGCAAGGGCAGACCAACCTGACCGACCTCCGCTCGTCGACCTGGGAGCAGGGCGACGGCCAGAAGTTCCGCTTCCGGTCGGCGCAGTATCTGAATGACAAGCTCGGCGATGTCACCATGGGCCGGGCGGTGCGCGAGGCTCCCAATGCAGCGGTCAAGGTCAAGCTTAGCCAGCCTGCCCTCGCCGAGATCGACCTTTCCGGCCAAGTGCTGTTTCCGACCCAGCACAGCCTTGCCCTGATCAACGCCGCCAGGGCGGGCCGGTCGCTGTTCCAAGCTAGGATCTATGACGGCTCGGAGAAGGGGCGGAAGGTCTATGACACGACCGCCTTCATCGGAACCAAGGTGCAGCCCGGCACCGACGCCGGCAAGCTCGAACCCGCCGCCAAGGACAAGGGGCTCGGAGAGCTTGCTTCATGGCCGGTATCGATCGGCTATTTCGAGCCCAAGGGCGGCGATCTGACGCCGAGCTACCAGATCGATTTTCGCCTTTACGAGAACGGCGTGAGCCGGGAGCTTCTCATCGATTATGGCGACTTCTCGATCCACGGGACGCTGACCGCGCTCGAATATCTCAAAGCCACCGAGTGTCACTAGCACCCGCCGGCGCGTAAGCCGTCTGGGGCTGGGGGGCGCGCCTCCTAAAGCTCTTCCGAACCGTAAAATCAGCATCCCGCATGGTTACTGCCGCGCATGGCTAAAGGCCCACGTTGGGCGTTAGCTATGCCGGAAACTTCCTATTTCCTGCGAGCTTTGCCTCATCTCTAAAGAGTTTGGTTACAGGTTTACGGTGAAATCGGCGATCCGAGGATGAGGGAGCGAAGCCATTATGTTCTGGAGGGTGAGGCCTGCTCCAAGTGTCATGGCGCATTACCGCGAGATCGTCGATCATACGCCGACCGAATCGCCGGGGCCGAGGCCAATGACGAAGACCGTTCTGATCGTCGAGGACAATGAGCTTAACATGAAGCTCTTCCACGACCTGCTCGACGCGCACGGCTATAAGACGCTGCAGACGCGGAACGGCATGGAAGCTCTGGCACTGGCCCGCGAGCACCGTCCCGACCTCATCCTCATGGACATCCAGCTTCCCGAAGTGTCGGGCCTCGAAGTGACCAAATGGCTGAAGGAGGACGATCAGCTCCGCCAGATCCCGGTGGTCGCCGTCACCGCCTTTGCCATGAAGGGGGACGAGGAACGCATCCGCGAAGGTGGCTGCGAGGCCTACATCTCGAAGCCCATCTCGGTGGCGATGTTCCTCGACACGGTCAAGCAATTCATCGGCGAGGCACGGTAGCGAGACCATGACCGCACGCGTTCTCGTCGTCGACGATGTCGATGCCAATGTGAAGCTGCTCGAAGCGCGGCTCACGGCTGA
>DASYIU010000210.1:0-8391 GCA_035997285.1 Methyloceanibacter sp.
GGGCGCGCTTGCCGCCGATCCGGTCGAGGACAAGGCCAAGATCTGCGCCGCCTGCCACGGCGAGCAAGGTATTCCCCAGTTGAAGACCACGCCCGTGATCTGGGGGCAGAACCAGGGATACCTTATTTACCAGCTCCGCGACTTCAAGAGCGGCGCCCGCAAGAACGATTTGATGGCGCCCATCGTCGCAACGCTCGAGCAGGACGACATTACGGCGCTCGCGGCCTACTTCTCGAAGCTGAAATGGCCCAATTTACAGCAACCGGCAGCACCTGCCGACGTTGCCACTAAGGCGCAAGCCGCGGCCGCGTCGATTGGCTGCCCGGGCTGCCATCTTGCCTACTTCCAGGGTGACGGCACCACCGCGCGGCTTGCCGGGCAGCAGCACGACTATCTCGCCAAGACCATGGGAGACTTTCGCGACAAAACGCGCGGCAACAATCCCGGCATGTCTGACCTGATGAAGGCGACCTCGCCCGAGGACCTTGCGGCGCTCGCGCAATATCTCTCCGGCCTGCAGATCGACCAATATCTCAACCAGGGCCAATAGCGCTCACCGGCCGGCGAGCTTCTCGCGCAGCGCCGTGAGCGAGGTGAGATCGCCCGCCGTTTTGCCCTGCTTGTCCTTGAGGGTCTTGTCGGCGCCACGGGCGAGCAAGAGATCGACGGCCGCCGCGTGGTTGAGCTCGGCCGCGATCATGAGCGCCGTGCGGCCGCGATTGTCCTGATCGTCGACCCGCGCGCCGCGGTCGAGGAAGAGCGTCATGACCTCCGTGACGTCGTTCACGCCGGCCTCCTCGGAATAGCCCGCCGCCCACATCAGCGCCGTGAGCTCGTTGCCGTAGCGCGTGTTGACGTCGACACCGTTGTCGAGAAGCAGGCGAACCACGGCAGGAAAGCCGCGACCGGCCGCATAGATGATGGCCGCCTTCTCCGTCCTGTCGCTCGCCTTGAGGTCGGCGCCCTTCTCGATCAACAGCTGTACGATGGGAACGCTGCCCATATAGGCGGCTGCCGAGAGCGGCGTGATTCCATTACGGCCGGGCAGGCCAATGTTCGCGCCGTGCTCGAGCAGTAGCTGCACGATGGGAAGCCGCCCCTGCTCTGCTGCCTGGAAGAGCGCGGTCGAGCCTTCGATATTTTGCCCATCGATCGGTGCGCCTTTGTCGAGGAACAGCGCGACCAGATCGCGCTCACCGGCCATCGCGGCACGCGCGAGCGGCCTCGCGCCCAGGCGATCCCGCGCGTCGAGCGAAGCGCCTTTGTCGAGCAGACGCCGGGCCAGGTCCTCGCAACCTTTGTCGGCCGCGGAGAACAGGGTGGCGTTGATTTCGATAGAGTCCGCCCCACGCTCGATCTGCTCGTAGCCCTGCTCGAGGCTGCGGCACACTTTCGCATTGGCGAGCGCGCGCGTGGCGAAGAGGGCGAGGCAGAGGAGCGCGGCGGCGAAGACCGCGGCAACGCGAAGGGGGTACGCGAACATGACCCGTTTCTTAGTGGCTTATCCTCGCGGCGTCGAGCCTGTCGCGGCGAGCGCCGGGAATACCAGAGACTCTAACGGGTGAGCGGCCCCTCGGCCTGCCGCCAGGCTTGCAACCCGCCGCGGATGTGGCGCGAAGTGCTGAGCCCCGCGGCTTGCGCCGCCTGCACCGCCATGGCCGAGCGCTGACCGTAGGTGCAAAAGAAGATGAGATGCTTGCCGCCGGCCTTGCCGAGTTGTTGCAGCAGACCGTCCGCCTTCAGGCTCTCCTCAACGTCGGGATAGGGAACGTGCAGGGACCCGGGGATGATCCCATCCTTCCGCCTCTCCTGGTCCTCCCTGAGGTCGATCAAGGCGACCTCGGGCCTGCCCAAGACCTCCTTTGTCTCTTCGGCCGTGAGCGTCCAGCCCCGCCCGATGACAATGTCTCGAGCAAGCCCGATCCGCATATTGGCTGGCACGGCCACGTCCATCACCTTGGGGTTGGGTAGGTTGAGGCTGTTCATGAGGCTGACATACTCATCGACTGACTTGACTTGCAGGCGGGGATTGAAGGTCCGCTCCTCGCCGATGGTGCTCACCGTGTCGCCTTTATAGTCGTGCGCCGGATAGACCAGCGTCTCGTCCGGCAGCTTCAACAGCCGCCCGAACAGCGAGTCGTATTGCGCGCGCGGATCGCCGTTCTGGAAGTCGGTGCGGCCGGTGCCGCGGATGAGCAGCGTATCGCCGGTGAACACCCGGTCGGGCATGATGAAGCTGTAGGAATCGTCCGTGTGCCCGGGCGTATAGACCGCTTCGAGGCTCAAGCCCTCGATATCGACCCGGTCGCCGTCGCCGACACGGATGGAGACAACCTCGGCCTTGCTCTGCTCGCCCATCACCGTGATGCAGCGCGTGCGCTCGCTGAGCGCCTCAAGTCCCGTGATGTGGTCGGCATGAAGATGCGTGTCGATGGCTTTCACCAGTCGCAGGTCGAGCTCGCGTAGGAGCTGGATGTAGCGGTCGACCCGTTCGAGCACGGGATCGACGATGAGCGCCTCTCCGCCATGACGGCTCGCCAGGAGATAGGTGTAGGTGCTCGACGTGCTGTCGTAGAGCTGCCGGAAAATCATGTGAGGGCTCGTTCAGCCATGGGGTCCGCCCTAGGAGGGCTCTAGGGAAATGTGAGGTCGGCACCCCCTTATGGGAAGGGTAGCGGAAGGCTTCGCCTATCTATAGGTAAGCTTCCATGGAAGCCGCCGCGACCGAACAAGCGATCTCCGTGCCCGCCGAATGGGCGCCGCAAAAGGCCATCTGGACGGCATGGCCCGCCGATCCGGAGGAATGGGACGATGACCTCGCCACGCCGCGCCGCGACGTGGCGGCGATGGTGCGCGCGCTTAGCCCGACCAACAGGGTCCAGCTACTGGCGAACGGCGCCGAGGCGCAAGCCTCGGCCCGCACGGCCTTGCACTATATGGCCGAGATCGTTCCCGCCAAATACGGGGACATCTGGCTCCGCGACACCGGGCCCATCTTCGCGGGCACGCGCAACGGCAAGGTTGCCCTCAGATTCAAGACCAATGGCTGGGGCGGCAAGTTCGAACTGCCCGACGATGCCACCGTCGGCGACGACATCGCGCTTCTGGCGGGCGTGCCCACGCGCTGTTTTGATTTCGTGCTGGAAGGCGGCGCCATCGAGCATGACGGTCAAGGCACGGTCCTGGCCACGCGGCAGACGCTGTTGAACGAAAATCGCAACGGCTGGACCAAACAGGAGGCGGAAGCGGCACTCGGAGAGGCCTATGGCGCCAAGAGGATCGTGTGGATCGACGAAGGCCTCATCAACGATCACACCGACGGCCATATCGACAATCTCGCCCGCTTCGTGGGCGCGGCCCGCGTCGTCTGCCAATCCCCTGCCGGCGCCGACGACCCTAATGCGGCAATCCTCAACGCGATCGCCCGCACCCTCGAAACCGCGACGGACGCGCTTGGCCGCAAGCTTGAGGTCGTCCGCATTCCGAGTGCCGGCCTGGTCCTCAACAACGCGGGCGAAGTCTCCCCCGCCTCGCACATGAACTTCGTCATCGCCAATGGCGTCGTGGTCGTGCCCGTCTATGGAACGCCCACTGCCGAGCTTGCCCTCGAAGCCTTGCGGGACGTGTTTCCCGGCCGCAAGGTCGTCGGCGTCCCCTCGCGCGGACTTCTCGGTCAAGGGACGTCGGGCGGCGGCTCGTTCCATTGCATCACACAGCAGGAACCGCTCTAGATGACCAAGCGCACGATCACCGTCGCGACCATCCAGGCCTCCTACGGCCCCGACATGAAGGCGAACATCGCCAAGACGGAAGGGTTCATCCGCGAGGCAGCGAAGAAAGGCGCACGGGTCATCCTGCCTTCCGAGCTGTTCCAGGGCATCTACTTCCCCACGCGGCAGGACCCGAAATGGTTCGCCACCGCCTACCCTGCGCAAGATCATCCCGCCGTGCTCGCGCTTGCTAGGCTCGCCAAGGAGCTGAAGGTGGTGATCCCCATCTCCTTCTTCGAGAAGGATGGGCCGCGTCATTACAACAGCGTGGCAGTTGCCGATGCCGACGGCGAAGTCCTCGGCGTCTATCGCAAGAGCCACATCCCCGACGGCCCCGGCTATCAGGAGAAATACTATTT
The DNA here is from genome assembly GCA_035997285.1 of Methyloceanibacter sp. Lineage (GTDB taxonomy): Bacteria > Pseudomonadota > Alphaproteobacteria > Rhizobiales > Methyloligellaceae > Methyloceanibacter. The sequence continues at coordinate 4,130 of DASYIU010000210.1, forward strand.
CCGTCCCGGTGACACCGGCTTCAAGGCGTGGAAGACGCGCGCCGGCGTGATTGGCGTCGGCATCTGCTGGGACCAGTGGTATCCCGAAGCGGCACGCGCCATGGTGCTGGAAGGCGCCGAGCTGCTGCTCTACCCCACCGCCATCGGCTCGGAGCCTTACGACCTTACCCTCGACACCCACAAGCAATGGCAGCGCGCGATGCAGGGTCACGCGGTATCGAATGCCGTACCGGTCGTGGCCGCGAACCGCATCGGCATCGAGGAGAACGACGGCGCGACGCAAAAATTCTACGGCCATTCCTTCATCGCCGATCATATGGGCGAGCTAGTCGAGAGCTTCGGCGAGACGGAGGAAGGCCCGCTGGTCGCGAGCTTCGATCTCGCCGAGATCGCCACCTACCGCGCCGAGTGGGGCTTTTTCCGCGACCGCCGCACCGACCTCTACGCCAAGAGCATATTGTGATGCGAGTGGCCGACATGACCGAGCGACGCCCGCCGCTTCCGCCCTTTACGCTCGAGACCGCCACCGAGAAGGTGCGCAAGGCCGAGGACGGCTGGAATACGCGCGAGCCGAGCGTGGCACTCGCCTATACGCCGGACACCGTTTGGCGAAACCGCGACGAGTTCCTCACGGGCCGGGAGGCGGTCATGGCCTTCCTCAAGCGCAAATGGACCCGCGAGCTCGACTATCGTCTGATCAAGGAGCTGTGGACCTACCGCGACAATCGCATCGCCGTGCGCTTCGCCTATGAGTGGCACGACGATAGCGGCAACTGGTTCCGCAGCTACGGCAACGAGAACTGGGAGTTTGAAGCGAACGGCCTGATGCGGATGCGCCTCGCCAGCATCAACGACCTGCCGATCGCCGAGAAGGATCGCAAGTTTCACTGGCCGCTCGGTCGCCGCCCTGACGACCACCCCTCGTTGAGCACTCTCGGGCTGTAAAGGAATTGCTCATGGACGAACCCGCCACCTATTCCAGCGACGTCGCTTTCACGCCTTCCGTCAAAGCCACCAGACCCGCAAGGGCTCACGCCGCGGCTACGCCAATGTGGAGCAGCGCGGATCGTGGAAGACAGTCATCACGCCCGATCTCGCCCATTTCATCGAAGGCCAGATCAGCGTCTTCTTCGGCACGGCGAGCAAGGATGGCCAGCCCTATATCCAGCATCGCGGCGGACCGCCGCGCTTCCTCAAGGTGCTGGACCAAAGCACCATCGGCTTTGCCGACTTCACCGGGAACCGACAATATATCAGCCAGGGTAACCCCTCCGATAACCCCAAGGCCATTCTCTTCCTGATCGACTATGGCGCGTGGCAGCGCGTGAAAATCTGGGGAGCCGCGCGCGTCGTCGAAGGCGATCCGGAGCTGATCGCCCGGCTGATGCCTGAAGGCTACCAAGCGCGGCCCGAGCAAGCCATCATCTTCACCGTCGTGGCCTGGGATGCGAACTGCCAGCAGCATATCCCGTTGCGCTTCGAGGCGGCGCAGGTGGCGGCGGTGCTCGCCGAGCGCGACCAGTAGGATCAAGGCTTTGGAGGCCGAGCTGGCACGCCTCCGCCCGGCCGGGAACGCGTCTTAGGGGCTGCGGGTTTAGGGTGGCGCCGTGACTGTCATTCGGGCGCCGAGCTACCCGCGTGCTAAGCTTGCAGCAGCATTCCCTCCACGAGAAGCCACGATGAGCATCATCGACACAAGACGTGAGCAGATGTTTCCCGTGCTCGACGCTGCGCAGGTCGAGACCGCGAAGCGCTTCGCCAGCGGGCCGGAGCAGGTTTTCGCACCGGGCGATGCCGTTTTCGACGTGAGCAAACCAAATGCACCAGCGTGGCTGGTGCTCAAGGGCGCGATCGATGTGGTGCGGCGGGATGGTCTCGCCCGCGAGGTCGCGATCACAACCCACCACGCCGGGCAATTCTCCGGCGAGGTCAACCAGCTCGCCGGACGTGGATACCTTGCGACCGGACGGGCGGGGCCTGAGGGCTGCACCGCCCTACCATTCGACGGCCCCCATGTGCGAGCCCTGATGATCGGCTCCGCCGACGTAGGCGAGATCATGATGCGCGCGTTTATCCTGCGGCGGGTCGGACTCATCGAGGAGGGCGGCGCAGGTTCAGTGCTCGTCGGTAATCCGGGCACACCGGACCTCGTCCGCCTCGAAGGCTTTCTCCGTCGCAATGGCTACCCTTACGCGGTGCTTGATGCTTCTGCGGAGGAAGGCGGCCGCGCTTTGGTCGAACGCCTGGGTATTCTGCCGAAGGAGTTGCCGCTCCTGGTCTGTTCGAACGGAACGGTGCTGAAGCGTCCTACCGATAGTGAGGCGGGAATCTGCCTCGGCATCACGCCCGAACTCGACCCGCAGATCGTCTATGACGTCGCCGTGGTCGGCGCCGGTCCCGCAGGGCTCGCCACCGCCGTCTATGCCGGCTCAGAGGGCCTCTCGGTGATTGTGCTCGATCAGAGGGCCTTCGGCGGACAGGCCGGCGCCTCAATGCGGATCGAGAATTATCTCGGCTTCCCGACCGGCATTTCCGGCATGGCCCTTGCCGGCCGTGCTTTCAACCAGGCACTCAAGTTCGGCGTCGAGATCGCCATTCCGCTCGAGGTGGCGCGGCTCGATTGCGGCAATTCGGGCGGGCCGTTGCGGCTCGAGCTCAATAATGGCGGGATGGTGCGCGCCCGAACCGTGGTGGTCGCTTCCGGCGCACGCTACCGCCGGCCCCCGATCCCCAACCTGTCGATCTTCGAAGGCGCCGGCATTTCCTATTGGGCCTCGCCGGTGGAGGCGAAGCTCTGCGAAGGCGAGGAGGTGGCGCTGATCGGCGGCGGCAACTCGGCGGGACAAGCGGCGGTCTACCTCGCACCTAAGGTGAAGCAACTGCATCTCGTGGTGCGTGGCGAAGGCTTGGAAGCTTCCATGTCGCGCTACCTCATCGACCGCATCAAGGCCCTCCCCAATGTGGAGCTTCACACCAAGACGGAGATCGTGGGGCTCGAAGGCGATCAGGCCACCGGGCTTACGGGCGCGGTGTTCCGCGATAGGACAACGCGGGCGACCCACACCTGCCCCTTGCGCCATCTTTTCTTGTTCATTGGCGCCGACCCGAACGCGAGCTGGCTGGATCAATGCGTCGACGTCGACGGGAAAGGCTTCGTGGTCACCGGTGAGAAGTTCGCCGACGGGAACGGCACGATCGGCCGTCCTCCCCTGCCCCTTGAAACCAGCAGGCCCGGGGTGTTCGCCATCGGCGACGTGCGGGCCGGCTCGACCAAGCGCGTGGCCGCTGCCGTGGGCGAAGGCGCCGCCGTCGTGGCGCAGATTCACAGCGCGCTCGCCGCAGAGTCTCTGCCCGCCGGATAGGCGCCAAGAGCGTCGCCATCGGGTCCGGTTCAGCGCATCGACCATCATACGGGACAACCCGGTTCGCCGCGAGAATGGACCGTTCGCTGCGAGCGGCCTCGATGAGCGCCAGATCCTCAGGGGTGAGGCTCCCGCCATTGGCGCAGCTGACGATCACTTCGATTTTGGAAGGAAGCCACCGAAGGGCTGGCCGCGGGAATTTATCGTGTTAGAAGATGGCGCCCCTCATCAAAGCGCCGATTTGTGGACCTATCGACCGACCCTCAGTTCCTCGCCTTGCTCATAGGCAGCTATGCGCGCTTGGTTGGAGCACCGCTCGTTCCGCCGGGAAAGGACCCCGACTGGTTATACCGATACGCCCCATTCGCCGTGGTCGCACACAACACCGATCCCGATCCGATGTTCATCTACGCCAACAAGGCCGCTCAGACTTGCTTCGAATATTCATGGGAGGAGTTCACATCGCTGCCGTCGCGATTCTCTGCCGAAGCCCCCGATCGGGCAGAACGGCAGTCGCTCCTGGACGCGGTCGCACTGAAGGGCTTCCTGTCGGGCTATCGGGGCGTCCGGGTTGGGAAGTCCGGCCGGCGCTTCATCATTGCCGACGGTGTCGTCTGGGAGCTCCTCGACGAGGATGGCGTGAGGCACGGCCAGGCCGCGACCTTCCGGTCCTGGCGGGACATTTGAAATTGACATCCCCGTGGCAGGATCCGCCCAGAGCCTCTCTCTGGCGCGCCACCAAGCGGGCTAACGGTTGGAGTGCTGCATGAGCCGGCGGGAGCCGCTGATCTTTATTGTCTCAGGGGAGGCGTCCGGAGACAATCTCGCCGGACCGTTGATGGCTGCGCTCAAGGCGCAGACCCAAGGCCGGGTCCGCTTCGCGGGCGTGGGTGGCCCGCA
>DASYIU010000211.1:0-3311 GCA_035997285.1 Methyloceanibacter sp.
TGTCCGGCGAGGAGATCAAGGACCTGCTCAAGGGCAAGCCGCCGGTGCGCGAGTTCGCCACTGAGGCCACGACGCGGCCAGGGTCGGCGTCGGCCGTTCCCACTGCCGGCCGCGGCAAGAAGGTCCCGCCTGAGCCAGTGCCCGACGCGGGGGGGCTCGAGCCCCAGCCGACCTAGGCCTGCTAATCACCTCATCAACGAGATGCCCGGCCTCGCTCCGCGGCAACTGAAGCCATACTTCTTCGCTCTACCAGGGCAAGAGTGGCTGCAAGATGATCGGAATGACGGCGCGATCCTAATGGAACAGGGAGCGTATGGGACCGAGCGCCTGCCGCTGGGGGAGTCCGCATCAACATCAATCTTCTCTTGTGGGGCAAGCCTGAGCTCGGGGTGTTGCTCGTCTACTCAAAAGTGGGTGGAGGATACGGAGAGATGTTCAGTTCCAAGGGCGATATGACTCGGATTCGGGAATGGGTGCGCAGCACGCACAACGATCCCTTGCCGGTGGGCCTCTTCATTCCCTTCGCGCCCGCATATCAGGCGGTGAAGGAATTCATCGCGGTGAACTGCCCAAGAGCATCGAATGGACAAGGACTGCCGCCCAACACCTTCCCCGAGCCATGGAATGTCCCTGCGGGAGCAGAGCGGAGCTATCTAGACGTCACTGGGTCAGTGATGAGAAAGTACCGAGCGGCCGTCGTGCCTATGCTAATTCTCGCGCATGGCTGATGCGAAGCTGTATCTGAGGCCGATCGGGTTGCTCTATGGCGCAACCGCCGAGGCGGCTGTCGCCGAAGGCTTGGCATTGCCTTTGGCGGGCGGCGGGATCGCCTTTGCCGCCGCAGAGCTGATCGAAGGCGCGCCCGGCAAAGCCAGGAAGCGGCTGTTCACCGCTCGCGCGCTTGCCGATGTGCCTGACGCCGATCTCACATCATTGCTCGAGCGGGTGACGGCAAGACGGCCGCCCTTCGCGGGTCTCACCCTCGACCGCCCCGTGCTCATGGGCATCGTCAACGTCACGCCGGACAGCTTCTCGGACGGCGGCCTTTACGACACCAAAGAGGAGGCGATCGCTCATGCCGCGGAGCTTGCCGTCGCCGGCGCGGCAATCGTCGATATCGGCGGCGAGTCGACGCGGCCGGGGTCGGACGAAGTGAACGAGGCGGACGAGCTCGCCCGCGTCGTTCCGGTCATCGCCGGGCTCAAAGGCCTTCATGCCGTCATTTCGGTGGATACGCGAAAGGCTACGATAGCGCGAGCAGCGGCCAAGGCCGGCGTCGGAATCCTCAACGACGTGTCAGCCCTCACCTATGATCCCAATAGCTTGCCGGTCGCGGCTGAGATGGCGCTTAGCGTCGTCCTCATGCACGCGCAAGGCGAGCCCAAGACCATGCACCTCAATCCCGTCTATGCTGACGTGGTGCTCGAAGTGTTCGACTATCTCGAAGGGCGCATTGAAGCTGCAAGCCGGGCAGGCATAGACCACGCGCGCATCGCCGCCGACCCCGGCATCGGTTTCGGCAAGACCATGGCGCACACTCTCGCCCTTCTTGCCAATCTCAGCCTGTTCCATGGCCTTGGCGTGCCGCTTCTCGTCGGCGCCTCGCGCAAGCGCTTCATCCAAGGGGCCGCCGGGGGCGAGCATGCCAGCAGCCGCGAGCCTGGGTCGCAGGCGGTCGCCATTGCTGCCGCGGCGCAAGGCGCCCAAATCCTCAGGGTGCATGACGTGGCGGGCAGCCGCCAGGCGCTCGCTGTGTGGCGCGCGTCCGTCTTAGGCACTGAAAATTAAGGTAGATTCATTATCCGCAAAGATCCCGTCTGGTGTAATTTTTGCTTACATTTTTTGAACCCAAGGGTGTTACACGAGGAGCATAATCCCATGAGGCGCCAGTCCGACCATAACGCGAGACAGGCACCGAGGGGGAACAGACGGGGGGGCCGCAAAATGCCTCGCAAGTATTTTGGCACGGATGGCATCCGTGGCAGCGCGAACACCTATCCGATGACCTCGGAGGTGGCGCTGAAAGTGGGCATGGCCGCAGGCAAGCTTTTCTCCAATGGCTCTTATCGCCACCGTGTGGTGATCGGCAAGGACACGAGGCTGTCCGGCTACATGATCGAATCGGCGCTCGTCTCCGGCTTCACCGCCGTGGGCATGGACGTGTTCCAGCTCGGCCCGATGCCGACCCCCGCCGTCGCCATGCTGACCCGCTCGCTGCGTGCCGATCTTGGCGTGATGATCTCGGCCTCCCATAACCCCTTCATCGACAACGGCATCAAGCTGTTCGGGCCCGACGGCTACAAGCTCTCCGACGAGAAGGAGGAGAAGATCGAGCAGCTGATGGGGGGCGACTCCTCGGAGCTGCTCGCACCATCGGAGAAGATCGGCCGGGCGACCCGCATCGACAGCGCACGCGAGCGCTATATCGAGTTCGCCAAGCGCACGCTGCCGAAGAACATCCGCTTCGACGGCATCAGGGCGGTGATCGATTGCGCCAATGGCGCGGCTTACAAGGTGGCGCCTGAGGCCTTGTGGGAGCTCGGGGCCGAGGTCATCAAGATCGGCGTCGATCCTAACGGCTTGAATATAAACAAAGATTGCGGCACGACGGCGCCTGAGGATCTGATCCGCAAGGTGAGCGAGGTACGCGCCGATATCGGCATCGCACTTGACGGCGACGCCGACCGCGTGGTGATCGTCGACGAGACCGGCCGCATCATCGATGGCGACCAGCTGATGGCGGTCATCGCTGAATCCTGGCTGAAGCGCGGGCGGCTCGCCGGCGGCGGCATCGTCGCCACGGTGATGTCCAATCTCGGGCTCGAGCGCTACCTCGAGGGGCTCGAGCTCGGTCTGGCGCGCACCCCTGTCGGCGACCGTTACGTGGTCGAGCATATGCGCCAGCACGGCTACAATGTCGGGGGCGAGCAGTCGGGCCATATCGTGCTCTCGGACTACTCGACCACCGGCGATGGACTGGTGACCGCCTTGCAGATCCTGGCCGTGGTCGCCCAGAGCGGCAAGGCCGTGAGCGAAATCTGCAATCGTTTCGAGCCCTTGCCGCAAATTCTGAAGAACGTCCGCTACAAGAATGGCGGCCAGCCGCTCGACAATGTCGCCGTGCGCAGAGCCATCGACAGCGGCAAATCGAAGCTCGGCCAATCGGGACGCCTCGTCATCCGCCCGTCGGGCACGGAACCCGTGATTCGCGTCATGGCCGAAGGGGACGACGAGAAGCTGATTAAGACCGTCGTCTCGGACATTGTCCACGCGCTCACCGACGCCGCGGCCTGAGCCGCCGTAAATGAACA
>DASYIU010000212.1:0-2094 GCA_035997285.1 Methyloceanibacter sp.
CCCGCCAAAGAGAAGCCCGCCAAGAAGCCCAAGAAGGGCTAGTTCTCGCGGCTAAACAGCGGACCGTCATGGCCGGGCTTGTCCGGCTATCTACGATTTCTTTGCCGGCTGGCCTTAAGACGTGGATGCCCGGGACTTCGCCCGGGCATGACGCAGAGTTATTGGCTAGGCAATTGGCAATCGCCTCCGTAAGCCCTATTTGACGTATAGAAATTCGAAATCACGACAAAACCGACAATGACCAAGCCTCGCACCCTCTACGACAAGATCTGGGACGCGCACCTGGTGCACGAGGCGCCTGACGGCACCTGCCTGCTCTATGTCGACCGCCACCTGGTGCATGAGGTGACCAGCCCGCAAGCCTTCGAGGGCCTGCGCATGGCCGGGCGCAAGGTGCGCGCGCCCGAGAAAACGCTGGCCGTGGTCGACCATAACGTGCCCACCACCGACCGCTCCAAAGGCATCGACGACCCCGAGTCGGCGCTGCAAATCGCCACCCTCGCCGAGAACGCCAGAGAGTTCGGCGTCGAGTACTATCACGAGCGCGACCGCCGCCAGGGCATCGTCCATGTGGTCGGGCCCGAGCAGGGCTTCACGCTGCCGGGCACCACCATCGTCTGCGGCGACAGCCATACCTCCACCCATGGCGCCTTCGGCGCGCTCGCCCACGGCATCGGCACGAGCGAGGTCGAGCACGTGCTCGCCACCCAGACCTTGATCCAGCAGAAGGCCAAGAACATGAGGGTGCGCGTCGAGGGCAAGTTGCCCGCAGGCGTCACCGCCAAGGACATCATCCTCGCCATCATCGGCGAGATCGGCACCGCCGGCGGCACCGGCCATGTCATCGAATATACCGGCGAAGCGATCCAGGCGCTCTCCATGGAAGGGCGCATGACCGTCTGCAACATGTCGATCGAGGGCGGTGCCCGCGCCGGGCTCATCGCCCCCGACCAGAAGACCTTCGACTACATCAAGGGCCGCCCCCGTGCGCCCAAGGCGGGCGCCTTCGAGATGGCGCAGCGCGATTGGGAGACGCTCTATTCCGACCCGGGCGCCCATTTCGACCGCGAAATCGTGCTACGCGCCGACGAGCTGCCGCCGATCGTGAGCTGGGGCACGAGTCCCGAGCAGGTCGTCCCGATCTCAGGCCGCGTTCCTCGACTTGAGGAGATCGCCGACGAGGCCAAGCGCAAGGCAGCGGAGCGGTCACTCGACTATATGGGGCTCAACGGCGGCGAGAAGATCACCGACATCGCCCTCGACCGCGTCTTTATCGGCTCCTGCACCAATGGTCGCATCGAGGATTTGCGCGAGGTGGCGAGGATCGTGCAGGGCAAGCACGTGAACGAGAATATCCGCGCCATGATCGTGCCCGGCTCAGGGCTAGTCAAGGAGCAGGCGGAGGCCGAGGGCCTCGACCAGATCTTCAAGGCGGCGGGCTTCGAGTGGCGGGAGCCCGGCTGCTCCATGTGCCTCGGCATGAACCCCGATCAGCTGGCGCCTCGGGAGCGCTGCGCCTCGACCTCGAACCGCAATTTCGAGGGACGCCAGGGGCGGCTCGGCCGCACTCACCTCGTCTCCCCGGTGATGGCGGCAGCGGCGGCAATCGCCGGGCGCTTCGTCGACATCCGCGACTTTCACTAAGGCGCAGTTGCTTTAGATCGAAGCACGAGTCTTGACTTATCCCGCCCCCAACCCGGCGCCCGTGGTTCGAGGCCCAGGACGCGCGCCGAGCTCCCCCGGAACTCACCGCCTTTATGATTTTTGATGTTCAGCTTCAGTTCATCTCGACTAGGATCATTTAGCTGAACTCACCACCCCCAGGGGCTTCACGCTTTGCATTGCTCTTCTCCTCGCGGCTCTTTTTTCGCGTGGCCTCACCTCCCTCGCCATGGCCGCATCCTGGTCCGAAGGTCCGAGTGTTTTTTCAAGTCACGCTGCGGACCTCCTGGTGAAAATAAAGAAGAACAAGAAGAACAACACCGACGCCGGGGCACAGCCTGGAGCCGCTCCAAATAATTCAGCTGCTGGCTCAGGCAACAAGTGCGAAGGGGAACATGCCTGCCCGACCGGCATGGTTGTCCTCGACAAGCC
>DASYIU010000213.1:0-6154 GCA_035997285.1 Methyloceanibacter sp.
AATGCTATGATGGAGTCATGAAACCGAAAACGATCGAAGAGGTACTTGAGGATGTGAAGACGTGGCCAGAGATCGCGCAGGCGGACCTGGCCCAGGTTGCGCTCGGCATTGAAGCCGACCTCGAAAGCGGCGCCTACGGAGAGAAGTACAAACCCACGCCCGAAGAAGCTGCGGTGCTAGAGTGGCGGATAAAGGAGTATGAGGCGCCGTCGAGCCCGTCAGCTACGAGGACTGTAAGGTCGCTCTTCGCCAAGTACCGTCGCGCGTGATGCGATCCAAATCCTGCATATCCGTCATGCCGTCGCGGGCACCGTGGGAAGGTGGGCGCTGATAACGCCTATTCCACTGCGAGCCGCAGACGGGCGGGGCCGGCGAGGCGGGCAAGCCTCTCCCGTTTCTCGGGCGCGACGCGGATGCGTAACGAGGTCACCCCCTCGCCCAGCAGCGACCGCTCGATCACCTCGCAATTCTCGTAGATCCAATTCGACAGCGAGCCCTCCTCGGGCCTGAGCGTGATCTCGATGGTCTCGCGGCGGCGATTGAGCTTCCGCTCGATCGCGCCGCGCAAGGCGTCGAGCCCGAACCCCGTCACCGCCGACACGAGGACGGCGCCGGCGCGGGGCGCCTCGTTCCCGGCGCGCTGCAAAGCGTGTTCGTCAAGGAGATCGGCCTTGTTCCAGACCTCGAGCAGCCGATCGGGCTCTCCTTCCGCATCGATGCCAAGCTCGGCCAGCACGACGTTCACGTCGGCCCGCTGGCTTCTGGTTGCCGCGTCGGCGATGTCGCGCACATGCAGAATGAGGTCGGCTTCGAGCACCTCTTCGAGGGTGGCGCGAAAGGCCGCGCTCAGCGTGGTCGGCAAATCCGAGATGAACCCCACGGTGTCGGAAAGGAGCGCCTTCGATCCGCCGGGTAGGGGCAAAGCCCGAAAGGTCGGATCGAGCGTGGCGAACAGCGTATCCTCGGCCAATACCGAGGCGCCGGTCAGCGCATTGAACAACGTCGACTTGCCGGCATTGGTGTAACCGACCAGGGCTATCGCCGGATACGGCACGCGCTGGCGCGACTTTCGATGCAGGCCGCGGGTGCGCCGCACCTGGGCGAGCTCCTTGCGGATAACGTCGATGCGCTGGCCGATGATGCGGCGGTCGGTCTCGATCTGGGTCTCGCCGGGGCCGCCGAGAAAGCCGAAGCCGCCGCGCTGGCGCTCAAGATGCGTCCAGGAGCGCACCAGCCTGCTCTTCTGATAGACGAGATGGGCAAGCTCGACTTGCAGGCGCCCTTCCCGCGTCCGTGCCCGCTGGCCGAAGATCTCGAGGATGAGACCGGTGCGGTCGAGCACCTTGGCATTCCACGCCGTCTCGAGGTTACGCTGCTGCACGGGCGTCAGCGGATGATCGACGATGACAAGCGCCGTGTCCTCGGCGCGGATGAGACCTTTCAGCTCCTCGACCTTGCCGGAGCCGAACAGCGTCGCCGGCCGCAGCTGAGTCAAGGGCACGAGCCCGCTCGCCCGCACGTCGAGGTCAATTGCCGCGGCGAGGCCGACCGCCTCGTCAAGGCGCGCTTGCGGTCCTCGCGCAGAAGCGTCCCGGCTCAACGCGGCGCGAGCACCCCTGCCCTGTCTCCTGTCGAGAACGGGCACCAGCACCACCGCCTTGACGCGCCTTTGCGCGCGCGCAAGGGCAACCTCGCGCCCCGCCCGCTCTTTCTTGCGCTTCAGCTGTCTCGGGTCGGTCGGACGCAATTACTCAGCGGCACCTTCCGCGTCGGTGATGTCTGAGAGCTGAATGGGCTGCCCCGGCATGATCGTCGAGATTGCGTGCTTGTAGACGAGCTGAGAATGCCCGTCCCGGCGCAGTAGAACGCAGAAATTGTCGAACCAGGTCACAACACCCTGCAGCTTCACACCGTTGACGAGAAATATCGTCAGCGGCGTCTTGTTCTTGCGAACATGGTTGAGAAAAGTGTCTTGAAGACTTTGCGCGCGCTCTGTCGCCATGGGCTTCCCCGTCCCTTTGGTCCACGCTTACGCCTATTGGATGGCACTGGAATCGCCCTGCCCGGCCAGCCGAGGCGCATTAGACGCGATTAAAAGGCAATCCCGCAAGAGGGCTGATGCGGAAGACCCTTGGCCTACGGGCCCCCCGAGACGCTTTAGAGCACGACCAGGCTAGCGCATGGCTGGGCTCCTTTCATTGGAATTCACCCCAAGGGCGCGCAGTTTGCGGTGCAGCGCCGACCGCTCCATGCCGACGAACTCGGCCGTGCGCGAGATATTGCCGCCGAAACGGTTAACTTGGGCCAGAAGGTATTCCCGCTCGAAAATCTCCCGCGCGTCGCGCAAGGGAAGCGACATCAGATGCTCACCCCCGGCCCCGTTAGGCGATAAAGGGACGGGTGAAATGATCTCCTCCGGCAGCATCTCGGCGGTGATGATGGAGTCGGGATCGCCGCCCACGAGTATCATTAGCCGCTCGATATTGTTGCGGAGCTGGCGCACATTGCCCGGCCAATCGTGGGACTGGAGCACCGCCATGGCGTCCTCGCCGATGCGCCGGGGCGGCAAGCCTGAGGCCACCGAGATGGCTTGCACGAAATAGCGCACGAGCTCGGGCACGTCTTCGCGCCGGTCGGAGAGCCCCGGTACCTTGATCGGCACCACGTTCAGCCGATGGAAGAGATCCTCGCGCAGGCGCCCCGACGACATCTCCTTCTGCAAATCGTGGCTGGTCGAGGAGACCACCCGCACGTCGACGTGTACTTTGGGTCCGCCGCCGAGCCTCTGGAAGCGCTGCTCCACGAGCACACGCAAGATCTTGGCTTGCGTCTCCAGCGGCATGTCGGCCACCTCGTCCATGTAGATCGTGCCGTTATGGGCTTCCTCGAGTGCCCCCACCTTGCTGGGCCCGGAGCCCGCCCCCTCCTCGGTGCCGAACAGCTCAAGCTCCACGCGGTCGGGGACCATGGCGGCGGCATTCAAGACCACGAAGGGACCGTCGGCGCGCGCCGACTTCGCATGCATGACGCGCGCGGCGAGCTCCTTGCCGCAGCCGGACGGCCCGGTGATCAGGACGCGGCTGTTGGTCGGGGCCACCTTCTCGATGGCCTGGCGGAGCTGATTGATGGCGGCCGAGTGGCCGATCATATCGAACGAATAGGTGCTACGCTCGCGGAGCTCGCGGTTCTCCCGCCTTAGCCGCGAAGCTTCCAGCGCGCGGGTCGTGATCAGCACGAGCCGGTCGGCCTTGAACGGCTTCTCGATATAGTCGTAGGCGCCTCGCTTGATCGCCGCCACGGCGGTCTCGATATTGCCGTGGCCGCTGATGATGATGACCGGCAGGTCGGGGTGGGCCTTCCTGATGCGGTCGAGCAGCTCAAGCCCGTCGAGCTTGGAGCCTTGCAGCCAGATGTCGAGGATCACCAAGGAGGGGCGCCGGTCCTCGATCACCTTGAGGGTCTCGTCGCTGTCCTTGGCAAGCCGCGTCGCGTGACCTTCATCCTCGAGAATGCCTGCGATCAGCTCCCTGATATCGGCCTCGTCATCAACGACCAGGATGTCAGACGCCATGGGTCACTTCCTCTTCTTCCTCCGCGGCCTCAGGCGCGTGGGTCGGAGCGACCGGCTCGGACACCGTCTCGCCGGCGCGCGCTTCGTCCCTCTCCCCGATCGGCAAGTCCATGCGCACTGAAGCCCCTTCGATCTTCCCGTTTCGTCGCGGCGCATCGGCAAGATGCAACGTGCCGCCATGCTGCTCGGTGATCCGCTGCACGATGGCGAGCCCAAGCCCGGTGCCTTTGGCACGTGTGGTCATGTAAGGCTCGACCAGGCGCTCGCGGTTCTCCTTCGGCAGGCCGCAGCCATTGTCGATGACCGTGATCTGCATGCGGTCGCCTTTGGTGCGGACCTTAGCCACGATATGGCCCGTGCCGGCGCGGGCGGGATCGGCCTCGATCGCCGAGTCGATCGCCTCGCTCGCATTCTTGACGAGGTTGGTCACGGCTTGGGTCAGGAGGCGGCGATCGGACAGCGTCACCACCGGCTTGTCGGGGAGATCAAGCTCGAAGACGATCTCCGGCCGGCTCACCTGGAACAGAAACACCGCCTCGCGCACGATCTCGCGGACTTCGTGGTGCTCCATCACCGGCTTCGGCATGCGCGCGAAGGCCGAGAACTCGTCGACCATGCGGCCGATATCCGACACCTGGCGAATGATGGTGTCGGTGCATTGATCGAACACCTCACGGTCCTTGGTGATGGAGTCGCCGTATTTGCGACGGATGCGCTCGGCGGAAAGCTGGATCGGGGTGAGCGGGTTCTTGATCTCATGGGCAATGCGCCGGGCAACGTCAGCCCAGGCGGTGCTGCGCTGCGCACTGACGAGCTCGGTCATGTCGTCGAAGGTCACCACGTAGCCTTGCGCCTCCTGGCCCACCCCCTCGCTCGTGACGCGCACCGCGAAATTGCGCTCGGAGCCTGCCCGCCTAAGCGCGATTTGGTCGGTGATGAGCCGCCTTCCCTGCTTCTGCGCGCGCTTCAGAAGCGGGCCAAACTCGGGAACCGCCTTTGCCAACGGCTGACCGCGGAAGTCGGCTTCTTTCACCTTGAGCAGGGTTTCGGCGGAGCGGTTGACGAGGGTGATGATGCCGTCGGGGTCGACACCGACGACGCCGGCGGTGACGCCCGATAGCACCGCCTCCATGAAACGCCGGCGCTCGTCGAGCGCGGTATTGGCGCCGACCAGCTCGTCGCGCTGGCTTCTGAGCTCGGAGGTCATGGTGTTGAAGGTCGAACCGAGCACGGCAAGGTCTCCGTCGGCAGGATCGACGGCGACCTCCACGGCAAGGTTACCTTCCGAGATCTGTTGCGCCGCCCCCATGAGCTGCCGGATCGGCGCCACCAGCCGATTGGCGAACCACATGCCGATCCAGATGGCGGACAGGAGAAGCGTCAAGGCGATCGCCACATACATCAGCCCGAAGGCCACCTGCACGCCGGCGCGGCGCTGCTCGAGCAACTGATACTCGGCGACATTGGCGCGGGTCTCGCGCAGCTGCTGCAGCACGCGCGCGTTCACCGGCCGGATCACGTAGAGGAAGGTGTCGTCGAAGTTCTGCAGGCCCTTGATGGCACCGACCATGCTCGTCTGGCCCGGCGCGATCACGATCACCTGGCCCTTCTTGGCAAGATCCATGGCCTCCTTTGGCGGCGCCCGGTAGGGGAAGTCCGGCACCGAAGCCGCGGTGGCGAGGACCTTGCCGTCCCCGTCGATTAGATAGGCGATGGGGAGCGCCCTGATGGCGGCCTGCGCGGTCAGGAAATTGCCGAACCCTTGGGGCTGCGACTTCACGAGCTCGACCGCCTCGTCGATGTCCTTGGCCATGCCGACCGTGTCGGCACGGATCACCTGGCCATGCTCCTGGAGATAGGCGGTCGCTACGTCGATCGAGTTCTGGATGATGGATTTGGTGCGGACGGAGAACCAATGATCGAGGCCGCGGTCGAGCGAGATGCTGGCAAAGACGGCAAGCAGGATCGCAGGCAGGACGGCGATGACGCTGAACAGGCTGACGATGCGGACATGGAGCTGGGCGCCCGCCACCTGCCGGCGCCGGGCGAGCCACAGCCCGGTCACCTGCCAGGCGATGATCATCACCATCGCCAGCACGAGCACGAGGTTGATGAGGAGCACCCCCACCACCACAAGGTGCGTCGGCACGATTGGGGTGAGCCCGGTCAGGATGACGTAGGTGGCAAGGCCCGAGCACAGCGAGAGCACCACGGTGATCAGGCCGAGCGTGAAGGGCAGACGGCGGCGCCAGCTTGCGGGGTCGCGTTGGGCGCCGGGGGGCGAGACCCGGTCGGAACGTCCCGTATAGCCTGGAGGGTGCATCATGGCTTCGTGCGGGTGCCCAGCCGTCTTGGGTTTGGCCGCTTTGCGCAAGGATTGGAAGACGTTACGCAAGCGCATGCCCCTCCCCTCCCTAGACCTTGCCGGTCTTTAGCTTTGGGAGCGTCCGCGAATATGATGCAATAAGATCACAATGTGGCGCTTTGGCGACATTGTGTGCATAAGCCTACAGTGGGGAGTGGCCGTGCGCGGCCTCTAGCGATCGTCGCTTTTGGGACGACGGGAGATGGATCAGGTCCCGG
>DASYIU010000214.1:0-8732 GCA_035997285.1 Methyloceanibacter sp.
TTCTGAAGTCCTACCTCAACGCCCAAGGCGTCGCCGACGAGGACGTCGCCGAGTTCTATACGCCCTTCAACCACAAGGACTGGGAGGAGGTCGTCGGCTGGATCCGCCGCTTCGGCGCCTCAGGCGATGCGGCAATCGTGACCACGATGAGCGGCGACGCCAACATCTATTTCTATCGCGAGCTCGGCCGCCAGGGCATCACCGCCGAGAGTATACCGGCCATGACGCTCTCCATCGGCGAGGGCGAGCTGCCGGCGATCGCGGGACCCGAGATGGCCGGCCACCTCGCCGCCTGGAGCTATCTGCACGAGATCGACAGTCCCGAGAACAAGGCCTTCGTCTCCGCCTGGCGCCGCTTCTGCAACGCCCCCAATGTTGTGACCGACTACCCCATGGAGGCGACCTGGATCGGGTTCAATCTGTGGAAGGAAGCGGTGTCGCTCGAAGGCTCCGTGGATGTGAGCGAGGTCCGCCGGGCGCTTGGCGGCTTGCGCATCAAGGCGCCGAGCGGCTTCGAGGTGGTGATGGATCTCTCCAACCACCATCTGCACAAGCCGGCCGTGATCGGGCGCATCACCGCCGACGCCCGCATCGTTCCCATCTGGATCAGTCAAGGCCTGATCGCGCCCAACCCTTGGAACCCGTGGCTCGAGCGCTACGAGCCAGCGCCTCGCACCGCCCCACGCGGAGCCCGCGAGCTTGCGCTGGCGAGCTAGTGTCCCGCACCTGCGCCCATGTCATCGCCCGACCGCACGATCCAGTAACCCCTGCTTTGGTGATCGCGAAGACCGGTGATTACTGGATGCCCGCCTACGCGGGCATGACAAAGTCACGTGAGAGTGACCATACGCGCGGCTTCCGCGGTATGACGAGACGGGGTCACGTGAGGGTGACGCGGCGCGCCGCCTTCACCGTTTCGACCAAAGCTGCGGGCTCGGTCACCGGCAATGAGCATTGCGGGCCGATGCAGACATAGGCGGTTGCCTTGCCGTCGATCGCCGTCTTGCCGCGCGCCGGTGACGACGCCGGCAACGCACTCACGAGTGAGTCCCCTGCCCTCACCTCCTGCACAACCGCGCCCGGCAGCGACACGCCGCTGAGCGCGCGACGCAGCTCCCGCGCGTCCCCTCCCTCGGGCACCATCAGCACGATGTGAGAAGGCGCGATGAGGTCGAGCTCGCCCGCAAGCAGCCCGGCATGGGCCAGCACGTTCTCGGCCATGGGCCCGGCGAAGGCGCGCAAGGTCGCCTCGGCGCGCTTGGCGTAGCGCTCCTCCCCGGTCCACAGATAAAGCGCGACGAGGTTCGAGATCATCACGCCGTTGGCGTTCGGCGTCGCCTCGTCCTGTCCGCTCAGCGGACGCACAATGAGATCGTCGGTGTCGTCGGCGACGAAATAATAGCCGCCGAGATCGGCCGCCCAATAATGGCGGTCGAGAAGGTCGGCCCATTCGCGCGCTTTCTCGATGTAGTCGCGCTCGCCGGTGACGCTGGCGAGCGCGAGCGCTGCCTTGATCATGTTGGCATAGTCGTTGGACGTGGCCGGCGCCTTGGCTTCGCCTCCACGATAAGCGTGAAACAGCCGGCCGTGCGAACTCATCCTTGTGCTGATGAAAAGAAAGGCGGCCTCGGCGGCTTGCAGCCAGTCCGTCCGCCCGAAGGCCTCTGCCGCGTTGGCGAGAGTGGCGATCATCAGCCCGTTCCAGTCGGCGAGCACCTTGTCATCAAAGCCTGGACGGATTCGCCTTGTGCGTCGCTCGAAGAGCGTGGCGCGCATCTCGGCGAGACGGCGTTCGGTCTCGTCGTCGCAAAGCTCGATGGCGTTGAGGCGATTGAGAATGGTGTGGCCCTCGAAGTTCCCCTCCTCAATCACGTCGTAAATCTCGGCGAAGACGCGCGCGTCGGCCGCACCTAGAACCTCCTCGATCTCGGCGAGAGTCCACACATAGAACTTTCCCTCCTCGCCCTCGCTGTCAGCGTCGAGCGATGCGGCGAAGCCTCCGCCTTCTGTGACCATCTCGCGCAACAACCAATCGACGGTCTCAGCGATGCGCTGCGCATAGAGCGGCGACTTCCGCTCGCGCCACGCCTCGGTCATCAGCTCGACGAGAAGTGCATTGTCGTAGAGCATCTTCTCGAAATGCGGCACGAGCCAGCGCTCGTCGGTCGAGTAGCGGGAGAAGCCGCCGCCGAGATGGTCGTAGATGCCGCCTTGCGCGATATGGGTGAGGGTCAGGTCCACGGCGTCGAGCGGATTGGTGAGCCCGTAGCGCAGGCCTGCGCGCCACAAGAGTCCAAAGAACTGCGTTTGCGGGAATTTGGGCGCGCCTCTGATTCCGCCATTGACTGGATCGAGGGCCTGAATGAGACGGCGGGCGAGATCGGCAAGCGTGGCCTCGCTCGGCGGCTTCGCGGTGCCGCTTCGCCGCGACGGCTGAAGCCGCATCTTCAGCACATCGGCGTTCTGCCTGACCTTGTCCGGCTCCTCGCGATAGATCCGCGCCACTTCATTCAGTACACTGACGAAAGCGGGCCGTCCGTAGCGCGCGTCCTTGGGGAAATAGGTGCCGCCCCAGAACGGCTCGGCGTCTGAGGTGAGGAACATGGTGAGCGGCCAGCCACCATGCTCGCCGAGCTCGTGCAGCGCCCCCATATAGATCGCGTCGACGTCGGGGCGCTCCTCGCGGTCGACCTTGATGTTGACGAAGAGGTCGTTCATCACCGAAGCCGTCGCCTCGTCCTCGAAGCTCTCATGCGCCATCACGTGGCACCAATGGCAGGCGGCGTAGCCGACCGAGAGCAGGATAGGCTTGCCGGTGGCGCGGGCCTCGGCGAGCGCCGCTTCGCCCCACGGCCGCCAATGCACCGGGTTGTCCCTATGCTGCAGCAGATAGGGGCTGGTCTCCTGGCCAAGCCGGTTACCTTGGGTTCGCTCCTGCATGGCCCTTCCTCTCGTTGCTCCTTAAGATAACGCAATGAGCGATGAGATTACCCACCCTGTGAAGGCAAAACGAGTTTCACCCCTCACCCTTTCCGCCATGCGACTTGCGCAAGGCTTCGCCGCGCAAGATCGGGGCGTAAAGCCATCTCCCACAAGGGGCGAGGGAATGTGTGGCGCGGCAGCGGGCTCCAACCCCTCTCCTCTCCCTCATGGGAGAGGGTGGCGCGCTCTTTGGGGCGCGCCGGGTGAGGGGGAATCCAAGCGCAGGCGACGCGCGTCATTCTGAAAAGTCGCTTCTTCCATGATGAAGCCGATGCCCGATACCATCATTGCGCTGGCGAGCGGCCCCGGCATCGCGGCGATCGCGGTGATCCGCATCTCGGGCGGCAAGACGCGCGAAGTGCTCGACGCTCTTTGCGGCGGGACGCCCGCGCCGCGCCGCGCGAGCCTGCGCGAGATCGGCCCACCCCAATGCTCGTTGATCGATCGCGGCCTCGTGCTGTGGTTTCCGGGTCCCGCCAGCTTCACCGGAGAGGACATGGCTGAGATCCACGTGCATGGCAGCCGCGCCGTGGTCCGGGCCGTGATCGACTCGCTTCTTACCCTCCCCTTCACCCGGCTCGCCGAGCCCGGCGAGTTCGCGCGACGCGCCTTCGAGAACGGCAAGCTCGACCTGACCGAGGTCGAAGGCCTCGCCGATCTGATTGCCGCCGAGACAGAGGCGCAAGCGCGCCAGGCGCTCGCTCAGGCGGAAGGCTCGTTGCGGCGTCTCTATGAAGGCTGGCGCTCCCAGCTGCTTTCTGCGCAAGCGCTCATCGAGGCGGGACTCGACTTCGCCGATGAAGGCGACGTCGCCACCGATGTGAGCGTGAAGGCGGGCGCCGTCGTCGGAGAGCTTCTCGAGTCGATCTCGCGTCATCTCGCCGACCGGCGCGGCGAGCGTCTGCGCGATGGGCTCCGCATCGTCATCGCCGGGGCGCCCAATGCCGGCAAGTCGAGTCTGCTAAATGCGCTCGCCAAGCGCGACGTGGCCATCGTGTCGGAGGAGGCGGGCACCACCCGCGATGTCATCGAGGTCCATCTCAATCTTGGCGGTATCCCCGTGATCCTCACCGATACCGCGGGGATACGCGAGGCGCGGGGCAAGGTCGAGGCCGAGGGGATCAATCGGGCGTTGGCCCGCGTCGTGGACGCCGATCTCGTGCTGTGGGTGGTCGATGCGACCGCGCCAGTGTGGAACGTGTCGGTTGGCGCATACACGCGCCAAGCTGGGCAAAAAAGCGCAATGCGGTGGCAAATAACGGCATTGAACAAGATCGATCTCGCGCAAGACGCGAGCTTCGTGCGGGACTGCATCAAGATCTCGGCCAAGACCGGGCAGGGGCTCGACCTTCTGATCGACCGTCTCCACGCGGAGGCCGCCAATGCCACCGAGCAAGGTGCCGGCTCGCCGCTGATGACCCGCGCCCGCCATCGCGTCGAGCTCGAGGGCACGCAGGCGGCGCTCAAACGATTCGGCGACCTATCGCTCAGCCCCGAGTTCAAGGCTGAGGAGCTGCGCATCGCCGCCCGCCATCTCGGGCGCCTGACCGGGCGGATCGATGTGGAGGAGGTGCTCGGCGCCATCTTCGCCGAGTTCTGCGTCGGCAAGTAGGGGCGCCCATCGAGACGGGCCTTCGGCCCTCCTCAGGGTGAGGACCATCCATGAGGCCCCCGATTTGATTCACGTGAAACAATGGACGGTAGCGGGCGAACGGATTAGGTACGGGCCATGAGCAAGGACATGCGCATGGGCTTCGATGTCATCGTCATCGGCGGCGGTCATGCCGGCTGCGAGGCGGCCGCTGCCGCGGCGCGGATGGGTGCCAGAACGGCGCTCGTCACCCACAGCCTCGCCACCATCGGCGAGATGTCTTGCAATCCGGCCATCGGCGGGTTGGGGAAGGGCCATCTGGTGCGCGAGATCGACGCGCTTGACGGCTTGATGGGACGGGTGGCCGACCAAGCCGGCATCCAGTTTAGGGTGCTGAACCGGAGCAAGGGGCCTGCCGTGCGGGGGCCGCGCGCTCAGGCCGACCGCAAGCTCTACCGCGAGACCATGCAGGCGGCGATTCAAGCCACCCCTGGGCTCGAAGTGATCGAGGCCGCGGTCGAGGATCTGATCGTCGTGGACGGTATGGTTAACGGAGTGCTAACCGCTGACGGGCGCCGCATTGCCGCCGGCGCCGTGGTGCTGACCACCGGCACCTTCCTGCAAGGGCTCATCCATATCGGCGAGCGCAAGATCCCCGCCGGCCGCATCGGCGAGGCGCCGGCGCTCGGACTCTCGGAGCGGCTGTATGGCCTTGGCCTTCGCATGGGCCGGCTCAAAACCGGAACCCCTCCCCGCCTCGACGGCCGGACGATCAGTTGGGACGGCTTGCAGGTTCAGCCTGGCGACGACCCGCCGCGCCCCTTCTCATTTCTCACCGCGGCGATCACCACGCCGCAAGTCGTTTGCCATATCACCCACACCACTCAAGCGACCCACGCCATCATCGAGGCCAACCTCGCCCGCGCGCCCATGTACTCTGGTGCCATCGAGAGCATCGGCCCGCGTTATTGCCCTTCCATCGAGGACAAGGTGGTGCGCTTCAAGGAGCGCGCCAGCCACCAGATCTTCCTCGAGCCAGAAGGTCTCGACGACGACACGGTCTATCCCAACGGCATCTCGACCTCTTTGCCCGAGGACGTGCAGCACGCGTTCCTCAAGACTATCCCAGGCCTCGAGACTGCGGTGGTGAAGCGCCCGGGCTATGCCATCGAATACGACTATGTCGATCCGCGCGAGCTGACTTCGGGCCTCGAGACTAAGGCGATTCGAGGCCTGTTTCTGGCCGGCCAGATCAACGGCACGACCGGCTACGAGGAGGCCGCCGGGCAGGGGGTCATCGCCGGGATCAATGCTGCGCTCGCGGCCTCGGGTCAGGCAGGGTGCTTCAGCGTGACTCGCGCAGACGGCTATCTCGGCGTGATGATCGACGATCTCGTCACCCGCGGCGTCACCGAGCCCTACCGCATGTTCACCTCCAGGGCCGAATACCGGCTGACCCTTCGCGCCGACAATGCCGACCAGAGGCTGACACCGCTGGGCGCGGCAATCGGCTGTGTCGGCAGTGCACGGCGTGCCGCCTTCGCCGCCAAGTCGAAGCAGCTCGAAGAAGGCGAGGCTCTATTGCGAAGCCTGGCGCTGACACCGGATCAGGGCGCCAAGTTCGGGCTCACCATCAATCGCGACGGCCGCAAGCGGAGCGCGTTCGAGCTGCTGGCCTACCCCGACATCGATCTCGCGGGGCTTGAGCATATTTGGCCGGAGATATGCAGCATTGATCGGGAGATCGCCGGGCAGCTTGTGGTCGACGCGCGCTATGCCGTCTACGTCAAGCGCCAGGAGCTCGACATCGCTTCCTTCCGCAAGGACGAAGGGACCGCTATCCCGCGCGACTTCGCCTTTGCCGTCCTCCCCGGTCTCTCCACCGAGCTTCGCCACAAGCTCGAGCTCAATCGCCCGGCAAGCCTCGGCCAGGCGGCGAGGCTCGACGGAATGACCCCGGCGGCTCTGATGCTGCTTCTCGCTCACCTCAAAAAGGGCGCGGCAGCGAAAAGCGCCTAGATATGGTAAACGCCGAAGGGCTGGCGACCATCAGTGGTCCCTTTGATTTCGCGGAAGTCCTTAAAGTTCCACGTGAAACAATCCACAGGCTCATCTGCTACGCCGATCTCCTGGCCCACTGGCAGAAACGGACCAACCTCGTCGCCCCTTCGACGCTCTCCGCGCTGTGGTCGCGCCATTTTGCCGATTCGGCCCAGCTTCGCGGCCTTGCGCCGGAGGCGCGACTCTGGCTGGATCTCGGATCAGGGGCAGGCTTTCCCGGGCTGGTTATCGCCATCCTCGAAGCCGGGAGGCCGGACTTCCGCATGCATCTCGTCGAGAGCAATCAGAAGAAATGCGCCTTCCTTGCCGAGGTCGCCCGCGCGACCAAGGCCCCTGTGGCCATCCACGCCTTGCGCATTGAAGACCTCGCTCAAAGCGCCCACAGGCTTGTGCCGGATGTCGTGAGTGCTCGCGCTCTGGCGCCGAGCCCACGTCTCTTCGAGCTCGCAGCGCCGTTCTTCGGACAAAGGACAAGGGGGCTCTTCCTGAAAGGTCGCGAGGCAGAAGCCGAAATCGAGGCGGCAAGGCGCCGATGGGAGTTCAGCTCCCGGCTCATCCCGAGCCTGACCTCGGCGAGTTCCCACATCGTCGAGGTGACCGGGCTTCGTCCGCACGCTGGAGCCGGGGCGAGCACACCATGAGCGCCACGATGCGCCGCCGCAGTCGCGTCCTTGCGTTGGCCAACCAAAAGGGCGGCGTCGGCAAGACCACCACGGCCATCAATCTCGGCACGGCGCTGGCAGCCGTCGGAGAGCGCGTGCTTATCATCGACCTCGACCCGCAAGGCAATGCCAGCACGGGCCTAGGCATCGACGAGCGGCAGCGCCAAGTCTCCACTTTCGAGGTCTTGAGCGGCCGGGTCGGTATCGGGCAGGCGAGGGTGCCGACCAATGTGCCGCGGCTCGCCATCGTACCGGGCACCATCGACCTCATGTCGTTCGAGCGCGAGGCGGCGACGTCGGGCGGCAGGCATTACCGCCTGCGCGATTGTCTTGCAGCAATGAACGCCGCCGAGGAGTCGGATCTGGCCACCACTTATGTGCTGATCGACTGCCCACCCTCGCTCAATTTACTAACCGTTAACGCCTTGGCGGCCGCCGACGCGGTGCTCGTACCTCTGCAATGCGAGTTCTTCGCGCTCGAAGGCCTCGCCCAGCTCCTAAGCACGGTCGAGGAGATCAGGGTCCGCCTCAACCCTAAGCTCCAAATCCACGGCGTCGTGCTCACCATGTACGACCAGCGCACCAGCCTGTCGGATCAGGTGGTCGAGGACGTGCGGAGGGTGCTCGGCGACAAGGTCTACACCACCATCATTCCGCGCAATGTGCGCGTGGCCGAATCACCGTCTCATGGTAAGCCCGTGCTGCTTTACGACTATCGATGCTCGGGCAGCCAGGCTTACATCCAGCTCGCCTCGGAGGTGATCGAGCGCGAGCGGCGGATGCGTGCGGCATGATCATTTATCGGCGAATCAACGGGGAAGAGGAGGCTGCCATGTCGGCGGGAGCGCAGAGGAATAGGTTGGGGCGGGGCTTAGCCTCGCTCATCAGCGGGACTGCCGAGGATCAGCGGAGCTTACCGCTCGCGGCGCTGAAGCCGGGGCGATTCAACCCGCGGCGAAACTTCCCTGAGGCGCAGCTCGAGGAGCTTGCCGCCTCGATCCGCGAGCGCGGCCTGGTGCAGCCACTCGTGGTTCGCCCCTCGATGACCGACACGGAAATGTATGAGATCGTTGCCGGCGAGCGCCGCTGGCGGGCGGCCCAGCTCGCCAATCTCCATCAAGTGCCCGTCGTGGTGCGCCAGCTCACCGACCAGGAAGCGGTCGAGCTCGCCATCATCGAGAACGTCCAGCGCGAGGACCTCAACGCCGTCGAGGAAGGTGAGGGCTACAAGCTGCTCATGGACGGCCACGGCTACACGCAAGAGGACCTCGCCAAAGTCATCGGCAAGAGCCGCAGCCATCTCGCCAACACGCTGCGCCTGCTGAAGCTGCCCGACAGCGTGCAGGAGCTGGTGCGCTCGGGAGAGTTGAGCGCGGGCCACGCCCGGGCGCTGATCGGCCGCGCAGACGCCGCATCGCTCGCAGCGCGTATCGTTA
>DASYIU010000215.1:0-9224 GCA_035997285.1 Methyloceanibacter sp.
GTCATGGCCTTCTTTGTCGGCGCTCTCGTGCTTGGGCTCGCCGCGCGTTCACGCAAGCCGACGCGGATGCTTCTCGTGACAGGCTGGACGATCGCCGTGCTTCTCGCCGTTCCGCTCGGCGCGCTGCCCTACGGTTTCGGCTGGCAACACTGGAAGTGGTTGCCCCCCGAAAGCGTCGCCGCGCGCTTCTACATCTGGAAATATGTGGCCGATAAAATTCATGAAACGCCAATCGCCGGCATCGGCATCAGGGCCACGCGCGATTTGCATCTGACCATCCCTGCCGACGCCGGAGATCCGACTGAGACCGAGGGTCCATTGCGGGGCCGGGAGGCCCGCCATCCCCATAATATCTTCCTGCAGACTTGGCTCGAGCTTGGCGCCATCGGCGCGATCTTGCTGCTTGGCGTGGGGCTGACAGGACTCTGGGCGATCAGGGCTTGGCCCCCGATCCTTGAAACAAGCGGCTACACGCTGTTCGCCGTCTGCTGCGTGATCGGGGTCTCAGGCTTCGACCTTTGGCAGACCTGGCTCCTTGCCGCCTTGGCACTCGCCTGGACCGCCATGCTGCTGGCGGCCCGGCTTCCGGCGCTGGCGCGGCCGACAGCCCTCGAAGCGAGCCCTCTCAGGCCTTCCGGAAAAGCTGCTTTACCTGCAACAATAGCTTGATAGATTGGGCAAATAGAACCAGCGCTCCGGCCGCTCTGCAAAGGTGTCAGCGGGCCAGGAGCTTTAGAGGTTGAACACCGTGAATGGGCCGAGCGGCGATGCCCGCGCGGCTGCCATGTCTTCGCGTGACCTCAAGGGCGCGCGCAGCGAGACCGGCGACTGCGGGGGAGGTGGCCCAACGCATGTCGCGGCCCGGGCGCTTGGCAAGGCGCCGGCCGATGGCCTCTTGGTGGCAGCCGAGGGCAAGGACGACACGGGCGCGCTGGCGCGGCCCCTTGCACCTGCCATCTACGGTGCCCTCGATCTTGGCACCAACAATTGCCGGCTCCTCATCGCCAAGCCGTCGCGCCGGGGCTTTCTCGTCATCGATGCCTTCTCCCGCATCATCCGCCTTGGCGAGGGCGTGCTGAGCTCAGGCCGGCTCTCGGAAGCCGCCATGAGCCGCACCATCGAGGCGCTGAAGGTCTGCTCGGAGAAGATGCGCCGGCGCGCGGTGACGCGGTCGCGGCTGATCGCGACGGAAGCCTGCCGCATCGGGGCGAACAGCGGCGAGTTCATCGAGCGCGTGCGCCGCGAGACTGGTCTCTCCATCGAGATCGTGACCCAGGAGACCGAGGCCAAGCTCGCGGTGTCGGGCTGCGCCTCGCTGATCGACCGCAACTGCGACTGGGCGCTGGTCTTCGATATCGGTGGCGGCAGCTCGGAGCTGATCTGGCTCGACCTTGCCAGGCTCGGGCGCCCCTGGCGCCGCACTCTGTTCGACCGTCTCGACGTGCAGAACTGCATCGCCGCCTGGACCTCGTTGGCGATCGGCGTGGTCAATCTCGCCGAGCGGCACGGCGGCCGCGACGTCACGCAAGAAGGCTACGAGGCCATGGTGGCAGACGTCATGACGGCCATCGAAAGCTTCGAGGTCAGGCATCGCTTCGGCGACAGGATCGCCAACAAGCGCGCCCATTTCCTCGGTACCTCCGGTACCGTCACCACGATCTCGGGCATTCATCTCGGGCTTCCCGTCTATGAGCGCTCCCGGGTCGATGGATGCTGGCTGAGCGCCCGCGACGTGCGAACCGTCTCCAACAATCTGATCGAGATGAGCTACGCCGAGCGGGTGGCCCAGCCCTGCATCGGGCATGAGCGCGCCGATCTCGTGCTGGCGGGCTGCGCCATCCTCGAAGCCCTGCTCAGGGTCTGGCCCTGTCAGAGATTGCGCGTAGCCGACCGGGGCTTGCGCGAAGGCATCCTTTCCATACTCATGGCCGAGGATGGTCACGAACGAAGAGGGCGTCAACACTCTCGCGGGCGCCCGCCACACTCTGGCTCGCGCCGGCGCTGATGAGGCTCTAGCCCTGCGGGGCTGAGGCCGGCTCAGGGGGAACGCCCACGGCACGGGCACGGCTTGCCAAGCTGGCGCCCGCCTCCTTCGGCAACAGGGCGAAAACAAGCGCAGAGCTTGCTGCAATCACCGCGATCAGGAGGAAGGCCGCGGGGAAGTCGCCGGCCACGACGGTGCTGTCGGGACGCCCCATGCGCTCGAACTCAAGCACCAGCGCGCCGAAGGCAACGCCGGCCGAGAGCGACAGCTGCTGCGCCACGCTGGCAAAGCTCGTCGCCCGGCTCATCGCCTTGGTATCGATGTCGGCATAAGCGATCGAATTGATGCTGGTGAACTGGAGCGACTTGAAGAAGCCGCCGACCAGGAGCACGGCGAGGACGACCGCGTGGGGCGTGCCCAGAGTGAACATGGCCATGGCGGCGATGAAGAAGCCGCTGATCACGGCATTGGTCACCAGCACACGCTTGAAGCCGAATTGACGGATGATGGGGGCGGCCGTCGCCTTCATCGCCATGGCCCCGATGGCGCTGGCAAAGGTCAAGAGCCCGGACTGGAGCGGGCTCATGCCGAACCCCAACTGTAGGAACAGCGGCAGCAGGAAGGGCGTGGCGCCGACGCCGATGCGGAAGAGAAAGCCGCCGACGACGCTGGCGAAGAAGGTATCGACCTTGAGCAGGTTGAGATCGAGGAGGGGAGCCTGCGCCACGCGGGCGTGGCGGACATAGAGCCAGCAGCTGATAGCTCCGGCCACAAGCAGCGCCAGCACCGCGGCCGGCGGCAAGAGCCCCTGGCCGATGGTGGTGAAGCCGAAGGCAAGGCCGGCGAGGCCAATGCCGGACAGAACGAAGCCTTTGACGTCGAGCGGCGGCAGGCCCTCTTCGCGAATATTGGCGACATAGCGGGTGGCGAGGACCACGCCAACCATGCCCACCGGGATGTTGATCCAGAAGATCCACCGCCAGGAGACGAAGGTGGTGATGAAGCCGCCGAGCGGAGGCCCGATCACCGGCCCCATCAGCGCCGGAATGGTGAGCCAGGCAAGCGCGGAGATGAGCTCCGACTTCGGCACGGTCCTGAGGATGACAAGCCGCCCGACCGGCACCATCATGGCCCCGCCCATGCCCTGGATGATGCGGAACAGGACGAAATCGGGAAGGCCTTGGGCGAAGCCGCAGGCCGCCGAGCCGAGCGTGAACACGACGATAGCGGCGCGAAACACCTTGCGGGCGCCGAAGCGGTCGGCCATCCAGCCGCTCAATGGGATGAACACGGCGAGCGACAGGAGGTAAGAGGTGAGCGCGAGCTTGAGCGCGATGGGGTCTTCGTGGAGATCGGCGGCGATGGCCGGCAACGACGTCGCAATCACCGTCGAATCCATGTTCTCCATGAACAGAGCGATGGCGACGATGAGGATGACGAAATGGCGGGGCATGTGGCAGGTGTTAGAGGCCGGACAAGGCGGACATGGGGCGGACCAGCCAGATGGGTCAAGGCCGAACCTTGCAGATTAACAAATGGTAAGATCGACCAAAGGCGGCAGCGCCGGGCAAGGCGCCGGCGGCACGAGGAAGCTGGCCGTGAGGCTGCGCACGGCCAAGGGGCGCAAGATCGCCTCGACCCGCTGGCTCCAGCGCCAGTTGAACGATCCTTATGTCGAGGAGGCCAAGCGGCGCGGGCTTCGCTCCCGCGCGGCCTTCAAACTCAGCGAGATCGACGACAAGCAGCATTTGTTGAAGCCCGGTCTCACGGTGGTGGACCTCGGCGCCGCGCCTGGCGGCTTCAGCCAGGTTGCGGCGAAGTGCGTGCAGGCGGCAGAGGGGAAGGGCAGGGTGATCGCCGCCGATCTCAACGAGATGGAGCCGATCCAAGGCGTTGAGGTGCTGAAGCTCGATATTAGCGATGCGGGCGCGGCTGAAGCCATCAAGGCGGCACTCGGCGGCAGCCTCGCCGACGTGGTGCTGTCGGATATGGCGGCGCCGGCCATGGGCCACAAGCAAACCGACCATCTGCGTGTAATGGCGCTTGCCGAGGCCGCCCTCGATCTCGCGGAAGATGTGCTGGCCCCGGGTGGCACCTTCCTCGCCAAGGTGCTGCAAGGGGGCGCCGGCCGGGAGCTGGTGGCGCGGCTGAAGCAGGGCTTCGCCAAGGTGCAACATGTAAAGCCCAAGGCCAGCCGCGCCGATTCCGCGGAGGTCTATGTGCTCGCCACCGGCTTTCGGGGTTCCCCGCAATAACGCGGCACCCGACACATGGTGTTCACAGAGCTGTGCTCCGAGGTGTGCTGCCGACCCATGCGGACTGCTGCTAAGCTCGCAGCCAATCCGCCATGCCTGACTCTCAGGGAGCAATGCTATGAACCTCGAAGTGGTGAAGGACTATTACGGCAAGGTTCTCAAGGGCTCTAAAGACCTGAAGACCTGGGCCTGCTGCGACGGGGGCAGCGTGCCCGCCCATCTCGAACCTCTCCTGGCCAATGTGCATGAAGAGGTCAGGGCCAAATATTACGGCTGCGGGATTGTCGTGCCGGCGGCGCTTCAGGGCGCCCGTGTGCTCGATCTCGGCTCGGGCTCGGGCCGCGACGTCTATCTCATGGCGCAACTCGTGGGGCCTGCGGGCGAGGTGGTCGGCGTCGACATGACCGACGAGCAGCTGGCCACGGCCGAGACGCATATCGATTGGCACATGCGGCAGTTCGGCCATGAGCGGCCCAATGTCGGGTTCCTCAAGGGCTATATCGAGAAGCTCGATGAGCTTGGGCTCGCGCCGGCGAGCTTCGACGTGGTGGTCTCGAACTGCGTGATCAATCTCTCCGTCGACAAGCCTGCCGTGCTGCGCGGCGCCTTCAATCTGCTCAAGCCCGGCGGCGAGCTCTATTTCGCCGACGTCTATTGCGACCGGCGGCTGTCCGACAATGTCAGGGCCGATCCCGTGCTCTACGGCGAGTGCCTCGGCGGGGCGCTGTACTGGAACGACTTCGTGCCCATGGCCAAGCACGCCGGCTTCCTCGATCCGCGCCTCGTCACTAGCCGGCCCCTCGACATCAAGAATGAGGCGATTAAGCGGAAGTTGGGTCCGGCGCAGTTCTTCTCGGCGACCTATCGGTTGTTCAAGCTCGATGGACTCGAGACGGCCTGCGAGGATTATGGGCAGGCGGTGGTCTACCGGGGCAACGTCGCCGAGCAGCCCGAGGCCTTCGCCCTTGACGGGCATCATCTGATCGAGCGCGGCAAGGTGTTGCCGGTCTGCGGCAACACTTGGCGCATGCTCGCCGACACGCGTTTTGCTCCCCACTTCGATTTCATCGGCGACTTCGAAACTCATTACGGGATCTTCCCGGGCTGCGGGATGTCGATCCCCTTCGCCACGACTGCGGCCACCTCGCCGCCCAAGTCATCAAGCGGCTGCTGCTGAGGCAGATTCGGAGAGGGGCGACGATGAGCTTCGATTTGACCCGCCGCTTGACGGCGGAAGCGCTCGGCACCTTCATTCTGGTGATGGCGGTGGTTGGCTCCGGCATCATGGCGGCGAAGCTTGCCGGCGGCAATCAGGCCATCGCGCTTCTGTGCAACACGCTTGCCACCGGCGCGGTCCTGTTCGTGATCATCACCATCTTCGCGCCGATCTCTGGCGCCCATTTCAACCCCGCGGTCAGCCTGGTGATGATGCTGCGCGGCGAGCTCGACCGCCGCACCACCGTTGCCTACATCGCGGTACAGATCCTCGGTGGCTGCCTCGGCGCGGTGGCCGCTCATCTCATGTTCGGCCTCGATCTGCTGCAGTTCGGCTCGACGGCGCGGACCGGGCTCGGGCAATGGGTGGGCGAGTTCATCGCAACCTTCGGGCTCATCGCTACCATTCTCGGCTGCATCCGCTCCAAGCCCGAGGCGGTGGCGATGGCGGTCGGCCTCTTCATCACCTCGGCCTATTGGTTCACCGCCTCGACCTCTTTCGCCAACCCGGCGGTGACCATCGCCCGCAGCCTAAGCGACACCTTCGCCGGTATTGCCCCAGGCGATGTGCCGGGCTTCATCGTGGCCGAGCTTCTCGGCGCGTTCGCCGCTGCCTTCCTATTTGCATGGCTGTTCGCCAGTCCCGCGCAGCCTGCCACCAAGGTCAAGTGAGCAAGGTTGCGGCGCCTAGGCGACAAGACCAGAAGGCCCCGCGAGGGGCGGAACCTTCTGTCTAGGCGTCTTAAGCATGCCTAGTACAGGCACTCCTGGTAACGGTTCCACCAATAGGGACTGCCGGTGATGATGGCTTGGCGCCTCAGCCAGCCGCAGTCGCCGTAACCGCCGTAGCCTCCTCCGTAGAAGAAGACGTCATTGGTGACGAAGTTGTTGCGATGCCTGAAGTGGTCGCGGTCGTGGTCGTGACCGTGACGCGCCCAATCGCCGCCGTTCCACGCAGAGACAGACCCGTGGTCGTGGTGGCCGTGGCCGCCGCCATCGAAATCGCCACCGGAGCGGCTTGCAAAGGAACGACCCATGTGGCCGCCGCCGCCCATGTGGTCGCCGCCGCCGCCCATCCGGCTGGCCATGCCCATTCCGCCGCCGCCCCCCATGTGGCCGCCGCCCATGTGGCCGCCGCCCATTCCTCCACCGGTACCGCCGCCACTGCCACCGCCTCCACCGCCGCCACCGCCTCCACCGCCGCCGCTCTTCACGAGCTCGACCATGCCAGCCGTGGACTTCAGGGCAAAGGTGGGGCCTGCCTTTACAGGCAGCTGCATCGCCGCCAGCAAAGCCAGACTGCTCGCGAGAGCAGTTATCGTCATCGAGTACCGCATCAGGAGTTTCCTTTCGTAGATTGGCGCCATTCGCGCTTCCAGGGGACGAACGCGTGCTTCTGCCAGTAAAAATGCAGGCCTCGGCCCGTTGTTCCGACAAAGAAAATCGCCCGTGACGAGCACTCGCGGGGAAGGCTTTGCCTTGCAACACTTTGCGAACCGCCTCCCCATTGCCTTCCCAAGTTCACGATAAGGTGATATTGGAGACCGCCAACCGGTGGCTGCCTTGAGGCTAAGTGCCGCCGCCCGCAAGATGAGGTTGGCTAATGCCCGAAGGGCAGACCCCCGATAACGAGAAGCACTTCCCCGACAGCGCCGTCGCGCTCACCTTCGACGACGTGTTGATCCGGCCGGCCGCCTCCAACGTGCTGCCGAACGAGGTCGACGTCTCATCCCGCGTCACCCGCTCGATCTCCCTGCGCATCCCGGTCATCTCCTCGGCCATGGACACCGTCACCGAGGCGCGGCTCGCGATAGCCATGGCGCAAGCCGGCGGCATCGGGGTAATCCACCGCAATCTCGCCCCTGACGCCCAAGCCGCCGAGGTGGCGCAGGTGAAGAAGTTCGAGTCGGGCATGGTGGTGAACCCGGTCACCATCAACCCGCAAGCAACCCTCGCCGACGCGCTCAAGCTCATGTCCGACCATCAGATCTCCGGCATCCCCGTGGTCGAGCCGGCCGGCAATGGCGGGCGGGCGGGGAAGCTCGTCGGCATCCTCACCAATCGCGACGTCCGCTTCGCCACCAATCCGAACCAGCGCGTGGCCGAGCTGATGACCAAAGAGAAGCTCATCACCGTCACCGAGAGCGTCGACATGGAGGAGGCGAAGCGCCAGCTCCATCTGCATCGCATCGAGAAGCTCCTGGTCGTCGATGACGCCTATCGCTGCATCGGGCTGATCACGGTGAAGGACATCGAGAAGGCGCGATTGCATCCCAGTGCCTGCAAGGACGAGCAGGGGCGCCTGCGCGTAGCGGCGGCGACCAGCGTGGGCGAAGAGGGGCTTGCCCGCGCCGAGCGGCTGATCGATGCCGGCGCCGACCTGATTGTGGTCGACACCGCGCATGGCCACTCGGCGCTTGTGCTCGACGCGGTGCGCCGCATCAAGCGGCAGTCGAATGCGGTGCAGGTGCTGGCCGGCAATGTGGCGACGGGGGACGGCACCAAGGCGCTGATCGATGCCGGGGCCGACGCCGTGAAGGTCGGCATCGGGCCGGGCTCGATCTGCACCACCCGCATCGTGGCCGGAGTCGGCGTGCCGCAATTCACCGCCCTGCTTGAGGCAGTCGGGGTGGCGCGGAAAAGCGATATCCCGGTGATCTCCGATGGCGGCATCAGATATTCGGGCGACCTTGCCAAGGCGCTCGCGGCAGGAGCGGACTGCGTGATGCTTGGATCGCTGCTCGCCGGCACCGACGAGAGTCCGGGCGAGGTCTTTCTCTATCAGGGCCGCTCCTACAAGGCCTATCGTGGCATGGGCTCGATCGGCGCCATGGCGCGCGGATCCGCCGACCGCTATTTCCAGCAGGACATCAAGGATGCGCTCAAGCTCGTCCCCGAAGGGATCGAGGGGCAGGTGCCCTATAAGGGTCCGGTCGGAAGCGTGCTCCACCAGCTGATCGGGGGCTTGCGCGCCTCCATGGGCTATACCGGCGCCAAGACGCTGGCCGAGTTTCAGACGCGCGCCGAGTTCATCCGCATCTCGACGGCAAGCTTCCGCGAGAGCCACGTCCACGACGTGACCATCACGCGCGAGTCACCCAACTACCCGCGCGAAGGCTGAGCGCCAACTGGGCTTCGGATCGCTCGGACGCGCTCAGAGCCAGCTCAGAGGGTTTTCGATCGGCTGGCCGTCGGCGGCGCGAATGAGACCGCGGATGATGCGGTAAAGCTGCCAGATGACGAGCCCGATCAGGACCAAGACCCCAATTCCGACGACGGAGAGGATGAGCCCGATGATGCCTATGCCGAGTCCGATCCAAAAGGTGCGCATGGCGTAAATCATATGGGATTCGAAGGGGGTTCCGGCCGCGTCACTGCGCTTCACATAAGCGATGATCAGGCCGATGATTTGTGTGATAGCGAGGCTGAAGAAGGACGCAAAGTCCCCAGACGATTAGGGTCCAGCTCTTTAGGCTCAGTCCGCCATTGCCGGTCGTCGGTTGGCTCGTCATCGGCTCGACATCTACTCGACGCCGAGCTTCTTGATCTCGTCGAAAATCCCGGGCTCCAGCTGTTGCGCCAGCGCGAGGTCGTCGCTGCCGTCGGTCGGCTTGCCCTTGCGGCTCTTCACCAAGCCGCGTCCGACCAGCGCGGAAGGATCGTTCTGATGCAGCTTGAGAGCGGTGTCGAAGTCGGCGCCGGCCTTGTCTAGATCGCCCTTGAGTACGTAGACCCAGCCGCGATCGATATAGCCTTTGGCGTCTTGCAGA
>DASYIU010000216.1:0-3796 GCA_035997285.1 Methyloceanibacter sp.
ACCTCCCTGACCGGGACCGGGAACAGATTCTGCAGACGGCCGGGAGCAGGCTTGCCGAGATCGAGGCGGAGACGCGGCAGCAGCTCCTCGATGAGGCGCCCCTTGCGCGCACTCAAGGGCTTGCCCTTGCGCCTGCCATAGGACCTGAGCGGTCGTGGGTCGCTCATTGGCGGTCGGGCCTCATGCTTCGAGACGCGCTGCGGCCGCAGCGCTCAGCACGAGGAGGCTACTCCTCACCCTGAGGAGGGCCGAAGGCCCGTCTCGAAGGGTAAGGCCCCGGCAGCTCAGGTGAGCTCGGCGCGGATTGGCTCGACCAAGTCCAGACGCTCCCACGAGAAGCCGCCGTCATTGTCGGGCTGGCGTCCGAAATGACCGTAAGACGACGTGCGCTCGTAGATCGGGCGCGAAAGACCGAGATGCTCCCTGATGCCGCGCGGGCTGAGATCCATGACCCGCCGGAGCGCTCGTTCCAGCTTTTCCTCGGCGATTGAGCCCGTGCCATGCAGATCAACATAGAGCGAGAGCGGCTGCGAGACGCCGATGGCGTAGGAGACCTGCAGCGTGCAGCGGTCGGCGAGCCCTGCCGCCACCACGTTCTTGGCGAGATAGCGCGCGGCGTAGGCGGCTGAGCGGTCGACCTTGGTCGGGTCCTTGCCGGAGAAGGCGCCGCCGCCATGTGGCGCCGCGCCGCCATAGGTATCGACGATGATCTTCCTGCCGGTGACGCCGGCATCGCCGTCGGGTCCGCCGATGACGAAGCGCCCGGTGGGGTTGACGTAGAATTTGGTATCGCGGCTGATCCAGCCCTGCGGCAGCACCTCGTCGGCGAAGCTCCGCACGATCTCCTTGACGCGCTCCTGGCTCACATCCTCGCCATGTTGGGTTGAGACCACGATCGCCTCGGCGCGCACCGGCTTGCCGCCCTCGTAGGCCAAAGTCACCTGACTCTTGGCGTCGGGACCAAGCTCGGGCGTGCGGCCGGTATGCCGCGCCTTCGCCATCTCGTGCAGGATGCGGTGGGCATAGAAGATCGGCGCCGGCATGAGCGGCTCGGTCTCGCGGCAGGCAAAGCCGAACATGATGCCCTGATCGCCGGCGCCCTCGTCCTTCTTGGCCTCGGCGTCGGCATCGACACCGCGGGCGATATCGGCGGATTGCTCATGCACATGATATTGGAACTCGCAGCTCTTCCAGTGGAAGCCCTTCTGCTCGTAACCGATCTCGCGCACGGCGCGCCGCGCGGCTTCCTCGATGAGCTTCGGCGTCACCGTCTCCGGCCCACGCACCTCGCCCGCCATCACGATGCGGTTGGTGGTGACCAGAGTCTCGATGGCGACCCGCGAAAAGGGGTCGGCGGCGAGATAGAGATCGACCACCGCATCGGAGATGCGATCGCACACCTTGTCGGGATGACCCTCCGACACCGATTCACTGGTGAAGACGTAATTTGCCCGGGACACTTGAGCACCCCCTGTTACAACGGAAGGCCGAGCGGCCGAGAAGGCCGCGGGCGGTTCTCGCAAACCATGGGGCTGGCGGTCAAGCCCGCCTGTCCATCGCTTGGAATTAGGGAGTGCCCGTGGCGGCGCTCAAGGCCCGCACAAGATCGACTACGCTCTTGCGCACTTTTGCGCTGCCGATCTTGACGAAGGCGCGGTTTAGCTCGAGCCCTTCGCGGCTATTCAGAAATTCGAGGATAAAGGCTTCGGAATCGGGCTCGGCCATTCCCGCCCGCGCTGGGCTTCCGTCGCCGACATGCGGAGCCTCCTCGAAAAAAAATTGAACGGGGACGTCGAGGATCTTCGAGATCTGGAACAGCCGGCTCGCGCCGATGCGGTTCACGCCCTTCTCATATTTCTGCACCTGCTGAAATGTGAGTCCCATGCTGTCGCCGAGACGCTCCTGACTCATGCCAAGTAACATCCGGCGTAATCGCACCCGGCTTCCGACATGCGTGTCAACCGGGTTAGGCTTCTTGCCTGCCATTCGCTCGCTCGTATTAATGATGAGGTTCAAAAAGAAGAAGTTGGCTCATATTCTTAATGAAAATGCTCCCCTTCGTATTGGTTCATAGGGGCGCGGTTTGGCCTCGTCAAGCAGGCCGCAGCCCAAATTTGCGGCATTCATCTTAACGAGTGCGGCCGGAATGGTTGCACGCGGCAGGCGAGCCAGCATGCAAAGGCGAGCGCGAGCACCGAGATTTCGAGAACAGTTCCGAACTGCACGAAGAGAGTCGGCGAGCCCGCTTTGGGCAGCGCCGCATCGATGACGCCTTTCTCGCCGAGACCGATCTCGGCGAGAATTCGCCCATAAGGATCGATCACCGCCGAGATTCCGGTATTGGCGGCGCGGGCCACCGGCAGGCCCTGCTCGACGGCGCGGACTTGGGCCTGGTGGAAATGCTGGTGGGGACCGGCGCTCGAGCCGAACCAAGCGTCGTTGGTGATGTTGAGGAGCCAGCCCGGCCTTGCCGCGGCCTCGGTAACGTCGTCGGGGAAGATGATCTCATAGCAGATGAGGGGGCTGGCTGGCGGCGCGTCGGGAATTTGCAAGATGCGCGGCCCGGCTCCGGCGGTGAATCCGCCGCGCATCCCGGTCAGCTGCATCAGCCCAAGACTTTCGAGGAAGTCCTGGAAGGGAAGATACTCGCCGAACGGGACGAGGTGGATCTTGTCGTAGCCGGAGAGCACGCGGCCGGTGTCGTCGATGACGAGCAGACTGTTATAAATACGGGTGGTGGTGAGCGCGCCTTGCGCGTCCCGTTCCTCGATGAGCCGCGCCGAGCCCACCAAGAGCGATGTCCCCTCGGGTAGCGCCTCGCCGATAGCGAGAAGGGCGTCGGAAGCTTCGTCAAGGAGAAAGGGCACCGCCGTCTCGGGCCAGATGACGAGCGTGATGCCGTTGAGGCCTGAGGGGCCCGATTTGGTGAGATTGAGATAGTCGGTGAAGATCTCGGCGCTGTTCTCCGGGCGCCACTTGTTGGCTTGGTCGATGTCCGCCTGGACGATCCGCAGCCGAACACCGGTGCTGCCGCTATCGGCATTGGCCAGCCGCCGCTCGCCCCAGAGAGCCCCAAGTCCCAGCAGAACGAGGAGAATTGAGGTGAGAGCCAAGGCCCCTCTGCCTCCGGCAAGGTTTGAGCCCAAAGGTGCCGAGATGGCGGCGGGGCTTGCGAAGACGAGGACGGCGATGAGGCTCAGGGCATAAACGCCGAGCAGGGCGGCGAGCTGCATCATGGGCGCATTGCCGAGCAGCCCATAGCCAATCAGGTTCCAGGGGAGCCCGGTGAGCACGTGGCCACGGGCGAACTCGGCAAGCCCGAAGGCGATGGCCAGAGCGAAGACGCGGCCTGCTCCCGGCAGCCACAGAAGCATGGCAAGGGCGCAGGCGGCGGCAAAGAAGAGCGCCATCCCTCCAGGCAGCGCCGTCATGGCGAAGGGGATGATCCAGCCGTGGCGCCAGGGCTCGACCAGGAAGGCCTCAGCAATCCAATAGAGGCCGGCAAGGAAGTAGCCGAAGCCGAACCAGAACCCGATTAGGCTCGCGCATTTCAGCCTTGGGGCGAGGCTTGAGTGGGCCGCATGGCAGCCGTCAAGCAGCCAGACGAGCCCACCGAAGGTGAGGAACAGAACGGGCCAGGCATGCATCGGAGCGAAGGCGAGCACGGAGAGGACGCCGAGAAGCACGGCAAAGACGGCCCGGCGGGCGCCTCTGAGGCCGGCCACCCATGTCGCGGCACGATCCAAGTGGGCAACGGCTTGGGCTAGAGCACCGGTTGCGTCCGGACGCTTCTGGG
>DASYIU010000217.1:0-2321 GCA_035997285.1 Methyloceanibacter sp.
CCAAGGGCTTCCCGGATGCCTTCGAAGTGCGCGGCGAGATCTACATGCGCCATGCAGATTTTGAAAAGCTCAACAGCGAGCAGGCTAACCAGGGTCTGAAGGTCTTCGCCAACCCGCGCAATGCCGCCGCGGGCTTCGTCAGGCAGCTTGATCCCTCGGTTACCGCCAGGCGGCCCTTGCGTTTCTTCGCTTATGGTTGCGGCGACGTCGACAAGCTGCCAGCCACCACTCAATGGGGCCTCTACGAGGCCTTGAGTAGCTGGGACTTTCCGGTCAACCCCCTGATGCGGCTGACGAGAAGCATCCAGGAAATGCTTGAAACCTATCGGGAGATCGAGAGCGGCCGGGCCGGGCTCGGCTACGATATCGACGGGGTCGTCTACAAGATCAATCGCTTCGATCTCCAGGAACGGCTTGGCTTCCGTACTCGGACGCCGCGCTGGGCGCTGGCCCACAAGTTTCCTGCCGAGAAGGCGATCACCGTTGTCAATGATATCGATATCCAGGTGGGCCGCACCGGCGCGCTCACCCCCGTCGCCAAGCTCGATCCCGTCACGGTCGGCGGAGTCGTGGTGCAGAACGCCACGCTGCACAACGAGGACGAGATCGCCCGCAAGGACGTGCGCATCGGCGATACCGTCATCGTGCAGCGCGCCGGCGACGTGATCCCGCAGATTCTCGGTGTGGTTCAGGAGAAGCGGCCTAAGGGCGCGAAACGATTTGCCTTTCCCGATGTCTGCCCCGCCTGCGGCAGCCACGCCTCGCGCGAGATCAATCCCAACACCGGCAAGGAGGATGCGGTGCGGCGCTGCACCGGCGGGCTCATCTGCCCGGCACAGAGGGTCGAGCGCCTGAGACATTTCGTGTCCCGCAATGCATTCGACATCGAAGGGTTCGGCGAGAAGCATATTAAGGCGTTCTACGAGGACGGTCTGATCCAGTCCCCGCCTGATATCTTCACGCTCGCACGCCGCGACAAGCGTGCAAGCTCGAAACTTGCGGAGAGGGAAGGGTGGGGTGAGACCTCCGTGAACAAGCTGTTCGACGCGATCGAGGCACGCCGCAACATTAGGCTCGACCGCTTCATCTATGCGCTGGGTTTGCGCCATGTGGGCGAGACCACGGCGCGGCTGCTTGCGCGGAACTACGGTTCGGCCGAGACGTTTCTCAAGGCGATGCGGGAAGCCGCGGCCGATCGCGAGGGCGAGGCGTTTGCCGAGCTCGATAATATTGAACAGATCGGTCCGGCGGTCGCCGCCTCAATCGCCGATTTCTTCGCCGAGAGGCACAACGTGAAGGTCGTCGAGGAACTCCTTGAGGAGGTAAAACCGCAGCCGCTCGAGGCCGTCGATCACGCCTCACCGATCTCAGGTAAGACGGTGGTGTTCACCGGAACGCTCGAGCGCATGACCCGCCCGGAAGCCAAGGCGAAGGCCGAACGCCTCGGCGCCAAGGTGGCGGGCTCCGTCTCCAAGAACACCGACTACGTGGTGGCGGGCCCAGGCGCCGGCTCGAAGCTGAAAAACGCCAAGGACTTGGAGGTGGCGGTCCTCACCGAGGAGGAGTGGCTCAAGCTGATCGAATAGCGCGTGCCTCATCCATATTTCAGCTTCATCGCGATGATGGCGAGCGCCAGCGCGAGCGTGATGGCGTTGGAGATGATGATCGGCCAATTTCCGATGATGCAGCCGAACAGCAGCCAGAAGGCGACACCGGTGGCGAACGAAACGTACATGAACAGCGAGATCGCCCTCGTCTCCTTGTGGCGGATGATGTGCAACGCCTGAGGCACGAAGGCGGCGGTGGTGAGCGTGGCTGCCACGCCCGAAACGAGGATCTCGATCGACATGTCCGTCGCCTAGCGGCTTTCTGGCGGAATGTCGCGCACCAACTTGGCGAAGCGCGCGACCTCCCGAGCGTCGAAGGAGAGATGCACCCGCTCGGTCGATGCCGGCCGCTTGGCGAGGCTGAGGCCTTGGCGCCGCTCGGTCACCGGCCGAATGGGGCGCGGGACGAACCCGCCACCGCAATTGGGGCAGATGTTGAGCAGGACACCATCTACGCAATCGGCGCAGAAGGTGCATTCATAGGAGCAGATGCGCGCGTCCGTCGCATCCGGCGGAAGGTCCTTGTCGCAAGCCTCGCAGTTTGGCCGAAGCTCCAGCACCGAAATCTCCCGGACCTGGCTTGATGCTCGCGCCGCTAGCCGATACGTGCCGTGGCGTGGCGGAGCCAGGCCCTGTCGTCGCTGAGCAGCACCGGCTCGACCTCCCGCCGCACCCGCGCGTGATAGGCGTTGAGCCAAGCAAGCTCCCAAGGCA
>DASYIU010000218.1:0-3372 GCA_035997285.1 Methyloceanibacter sp.
GGATACCAAGCGGTGGGTGATCCGCCGTAAGGCCGAGGTTGTGGCTGCCGTGCGTGGCGGCCTGATCAGCCTCGAAGAGGCTTGCGAGCGCTACACGCTGACGGTCGACGAGTTTCTGAGCTGGCAGCGGTCGATCGACAAGCACGGCCTTCCCGGTTTGCGCGCGACCCGCGTCCAGGAATATCGCGGCAGCTAAGCCCTTCCCTGTCTGGCTGATACCACTCTGTCGTGACCCGCCCGCGGGCCCCTTTGGCCGGCCCGAGCACAGCTCATGGCGGATCATCCCCGTAACCACCTCGTCCGTGGTTTACTGGATTGCCCCGGTCCTGCCAGAAGCCGCCCATGGTCCAAGCCTGTCAGGTGACAGAGCTTTGCTCAGGCGAAAGCCGGCACGCTGGGCAATGACAGAGGGTTAAAGTCATGCGGGCCGGCGCGATCTACACCATAGGCTATGAGGGCGCGAGCGTTCCCGACTTCATCGCGGCGCTGCGCCGGGCCGGCATCGCGCTTGTGCTCGACATCCGTGCCGCCCCAGTCTCCCGCAAGAAGGGCTTCTCCAAAACCCCGCTGGCCCAGCATCTCGCCGATGCCGGGATCGGCTACCGCCATTTGCGCGGACTCGGCACGCCGAAGCGCGGTCGCGAGGCCGCCCGCTCAGGCGACCTCCATACCTTCGAGCGCATCTTCCGTGCCCATCTCGAGGAGCCTGAAGCGCTGCTCGATCTTGGCGAAGCCTTGGAACTCGCGCAGGCGCAAGCCATCTGCCTCTTATGCCTGGAGCGCGACCCCGAGCATTGCCACCGCCTGATCGTGGCAGAGCGCATGACGAAAGAAACCGGACAGGAAGTCCGCCATCTCTTGGTCGATGCGTAAGAGGATCCTGGTTACCGCGCGGCGGCAGCCGGGGCCGCGGCGGTGACCTTGGGCATCTCCTTGCTGCAATTCGTCTCCCCGCGCTTCCAGCGGGCGATGTCGAACTGCATCTT
This sequence comes from Methyloceanibacter sp., assembly GCA_035997285.1. Lineage (GTDB taxonomy): Bacteria > Pseudomonadota > Alphaproteobacteria > Rhizobiales > Methyloligellaceae > Methyloceanibacter. The sequence continues at coordinate 987 of DASYIU010000218.1, forward strand.
GGCGGCAAGCTCAGGCGTCATCTTTAGGTTCTCGGTGGTCACCACCGTGTAAGACCCTTCCTGCTTGAAATCGATGGCGTAGGTCGAGAGGCCAGCTCGACCCAAATTCTGCCTCTGGTGAATGGTGATCTGCGCCTTGCTGCCGTCGGGGCTGACGTCGGCGCGATAGACATGGTTCGGCAGAAGTGGGGCATCGGCATTGAACCAACAGCTCTTGATCCGCCCGCCTAGCAGCACATAGGCATCGACCGGCTTGGAGCCGGCGATCGACATCCGGGCCGAGGGCGCAACCGGGGCCGGCATAGCGCTCGTGCTTTCGTTCGATGCTTCGCTCGACGTCTCGTTCGCGCCCCCGCCGAGCAACTTACCGCCGAGCGACAGGCCGCCCGGACGCCATCCGCAGCCCACGATGAGGGCGGCCGTTAACATCAGCAGAACGCTCGCTAGCATCACCCGTGACAAGGCACCCGTCCCCGCAAAGCGTCTCGCGCTCAGTCGCGGAAATTCACATATTGCAGCGGCAGCTCGATCGGAAGCGCTTTGATGTGTTGGATCACCGCCTGCAAGTCGTCGCGCTTCTTGCCCGAGATCCTGAGCTCGTCGCCCTGGACGGTGACCTGCACCTTGAACTTCCCGTCCTTGACCTCCTTCACCAGGCGTTTGGCCAGCTCGCGATCGATCCCCTGGCGAATGAGCGCCTTCTGTCGCACGGCCTGGCCGGCCGCCTTCTCCAGTGGCTTATAGTCGATTACGCCTACGTCGATTTTGCGGCGGGCGAAATGCCCCTGCAAGAGCTCATGCATCTGCTTGAGCTTGAGCTCGTCGTCGGCGTTGAGCGTGATCTCGGCCCCGTTCCGCTCGATGCGCGACCGAGAGTTCTTGAAGTCGTAGCGCTGGCTCATCTCGCGCGCCATGTTGGCGAGCGCATTGTCGACCTCTGCGAGATCGGTCTTAGAGACAATGTCGAAAGACGGCATAGAGACCTCCACCGCCCGCTCGCGTCGAAGCGATGATAGCACCGAAAAAGGCTTTGCCGGACCGGGTTCGCGTGGCTCGCCCCCGCCATGGCATGGCGCGGGCGAGGCAAGGCGAATCGATCTGAAAACCCTTAGCTCGTGATCAGCTCGCCACGCGATGGGCCCCGACCTCCTCGAGGTCGGCCTGGGCGCTGCGGGCCTGCTCTAGCCGCAGCCGTTCCGCGTCGCGCTCCTCCAAGTGCTCGATCTTCCTCAGATCCTCGCAAGCCTCGTCGAACTCGCCGCGGGCCGAAGCGAGCTTCGCGGCAAGATCGGCGGCTGACGCCGCAAGGTTGTTGCGCCTCTGGATCGCGGCCTTGGCGAAGGTCGGATAGGCGTAGTGGTTGACGTCGGCTATGCCGGCGCGCTCTTGCTCGATCGCAATCTGCCGGTCGAGGTCCACCGCCATATGGTTAAAATCGCCGATCATAGTCTCGATCTCGGCGACCTTACGGCGCTTCTCCTCAACGTCGAAGCGCTTCAAGCGGATCACTGCGTCGCGTGACTTCATGACTCAATACCCTCAAGCGTACTCGGACCCCGTGACGAGAAATTCAATATTCATGCCAGCCGCCCGGTGACCCGGGACGGGCTCGCCTGCCTGCCCCAAGGGCGGAATCCCACTCCCCTGGGCCGTGCGGCGCGCGGCTTCAGGGGCGGTGTAGCCGGGGGCACCCTCCCGCCGACGTCATTGAAGTGAATCAGCAATCCATGCCTCGAAACGATACGAACCGATGTCAGGACTTAGCCCCCTGCCCTAGAAGCCTCATCATGGCCAACAGGACTTAAGAGGCGGTAAACCATATGAATGGCATTTAACTGATGGCAGAGACCCATTCATGAAAGGATGGTTAGCGCTCGCCACGGGCTTAGCTTTTGTTAACTATTGGACGTTAATTTGTTGATTCGGATTAACCAATCGTTTGTGGCGTAAGGGTCAGGGGACAAGCCGGACTGCAAGGAGACGGGGGATTTTGACATGCGGGTTCTTCTGATCGAGGACGATAGCGCGACCGCCCAAAGCATCGAGCTGATGCTGCAGTCGGAAGGCTTTAACGTTTATAAGACCGACCTCGGTGAAGAGGGCGTCGACCTCGGCAAAATCTACGACTACGACATCATTCTGCTCGATCTGAACCTCCCCGACATGAGCGGTTACGAGGTGCTCAAGACCCTGCGGGTGGCCAAGGTGCAGACCCCGATCCTCATCCTTTCCGGCCTTGCCGGCATCGAGGACAAGGTGCGCGGGCTCGGCTTCGGTGCCGACGACTATATGACCAAGCCCTTCCATAAGGACGAGCTGGTCGCCCGCATCCATGCGGTGGTGCGCCGCTCCAAGGGCCACGCCCAGTCGGTGATCAAGACTGGCG
>DASYIU010000219.1:0-4780 GCA_035997285.1 Methyloceanibacter sp.
AATCGAACGAAGCGAGTAGAATGCGAACGACGTCGATTAGATCGGCAACTCATATCGAATTTGGGAATCGACACATGCGCCATCTGAAACTTGTGCTGATTGGACTTGCTCTCGGCTTCGTGCTCGCGCCTGGGCTCGGCCATGCGGGTCCTTATTGCCCTGACAGGGCCAGCCCCAATTGTCACTGCGTGGAGAAGCCCTATCCGCTTTGCGTCGAGCAGTTGCGTATCAACAATCCCAAATACGTTCATCTCAAGATCTATATCTGGACGGAATTCTGGCAGCTTCGGCAGGGGTCGGCCCAGCAGGAGGGCAAGGACAGCGAACAGATATATGTGACGCGCCCCAAGGACTCGAACACCACCACCGTTTCCGTGCAGCAATGTACCGGCAACTGGATTCGCGGCGCGCAGTGTCACGGGTGGAACGTGTTCAATCTACCCGAGCCGTCGCAGCAGCAGTTCGCGGCGTGCGAAGATTACGCCGACGAGGCCGTCGACGCCGGCAAGTCGGCCATCGCCAATAAGTGCGGCTTTAGCGGCGGGCGATGGTCCACGAACCGCAAGGAGCACTACAATTGGTGCGCCAACCTCGCCGACGCCGACCGCCATTTCATGGACAGCGAGACTCAGGCGCGGGCGCAAGACCTGAACGGCTGCATTGCGAAGATCAAAGCGCAGAAGGTCGAGGTCGCCAAGAACTTCACCGGCACCTGGACCGTCTCGATGCAGCCGGTCGGCGACTTCACTTTCGTCCTGACGCAGCAAGGGCCTGCCGTTAACGGGCAGATGGTCAATGCCGATCCGCTGAAAAACGGCACGATCCAAGGGTCGCTCGAAGGGGACAACCAGCATGTCAGCTTCAGCTACGTCCAGCCGCAAATAAATGCGGGCGGCCAGGGGCGCTTCTGGATGGAAGTCACCAAGGACAAGCTCGGCGGCAGGTTCTTCATCAATGGCGAGCAGGCCGTGCGTCTGCTCGATGGAACGCGCAAGTGAGCTACCGCTCTGCAATTGACCCGCTTGGACCGGGACACGGAGGAATGAATGAGACTGAAGAACGCGATGCTGCTTCCCTTGATGATGGCCGTCTCGGCATGCGGGGGATCGGCCCAGGCCGAGACCATCTCGATCAAGTGCGAGGCGAGCCAAGGATGGCAGGCGCCGGCCATGACCCTGGTCTACGAGGGTAGCGACACAGGCACTCTGACGCTCAAGAGCGAGTTCGGCGAAATGTCGCTGCCGGCGTCCAAGGAACTGCGCGAGGCGGTCGGCGAAAACGGCGAAAAGCAGAGCGCGACCGGCATTCGCGCCGCGGGGCCGGCGAAGGTGCTCATGCCCGACAAGGGGGCGGCAGAGGCTTGCGCCAAGGGCAAGCTCACGCCCGAGCAGTCGCAGGATACCGACATCGTGTTCACCACCGTGCTCGGTTGCCTCGGCCAGGCGCCCATGGGTCAAACCCCAATCGACATCAAGGCTTCGGTTGAGATCGCCATTACCGAACCGCCTTCAGTCTATGTCGGGCTGAAGCGCACCTATCTCGAGCCGAGCAAGCTCCCCGGCGGCGAGCCGATCGCGGTCGAGGCCTATCCCAACTGCACTCTTGTCCAATAACGATCAACCCGCGCAAACCAAGGAAACGCTCCCATGCCCACCTCCGCAAGGCGTCTAGTCCTCGCTTCTCTCGCCCTCTTGGCTGCATTCGGCCTGGCTTTGACCGCCGCATGGGCAGCCGACGTGGCGGGGAGCAGCGATCATCCTCTAGTCGGGCGCTATGAAGGCAGCGAGATCGTCGCCTACAAGGTCACCGAGTTCGACGAGGTCACGATTATCGAGGCCCCATTCGACTACACGAAGATCCCGGGAGGTGAGGGCTTCAAGACGCTCGAGGGCAAGTCCTTCCTCATCTACTACACCCTGCCCCAGGGCCGTTCCACGCTCGAGGTGATGCGCAATTACGAGGAGGCCCTGAAGGCGAAGGGCTTCTCGATCGTCTTCACCTGCGCGACGGACAAGGGAACCTGCTTCACCAGCGGCCAGGATGAGGGCGCGACCTATCTCGGCGAGGCCGTAGGCGATCCGAACAGCATTCCCAAGATGGTCGACGACTACGTGCAGAACTGGTTCGGCAAGGGCCGTTATTTGCTTGGCAAGCTCGACCGTCCCGAGGGTGCCGTCTATGTTGCGCTCTATCTCGGTGAGGCCGACCGCGGCAACGTCGCCGTGGTGCGCGTGATCGAGACCAAGGAGATGGAGACTGGCAAGATCCAGTTCGTCAAAGCCTCTGAAATGGAGCAGGCGATCGCCGATACCGGCAAGATCGCGCTGTACGGCATCCAGTTCGACTTCGACAAGGACGTTGTAAAGCCGGAATCGAAGCCGACCCTCGACGAGATCGCCAAGCTGCTGCAGGCAAAACCCGAGCTCAAGCTCAAGATCGTCGGCCACACCGACAATAAGGGCACGCCCGAATACAATCTCGATCTGTCGAGCCGCCGCGCGGCCAATGTCGTGGCGGCTCTGACCGCGAGCTACGGCATCGCTGCCGACCGGCTCACCTCCGAGGGTGCCGGGCTAACCCAGCCCATCGCCTCGAACGATACCGAGCAGGGCAGGGCGAAGAACCGCCGCGTCGAGCTCGTCGCGCAGTGACTCGATCGCTGGGATGTTCCCCACCGATGGAGAGTGTCCATGATCCGCTTCAACTAATTCTTCGCTGCCCTCACGGCCTCGATCGCACGAGCCTCGCGGCAGCACGTCTCCATGAGCGATGAACCGATGGCGGTTGGCCCGGCCTCGCCGGAGAGACTGAGGGGTGCGTTTCGGCGGGTGATCCTTCTTCTGCGCCTGCCGGCAGGGCTCCTCGCGCTGGTCGGTCTCCTGCTCGCGCTTCTCGTTCATGTCGCTGCCCTTCGCGGCATCGACAGCGAAGCAAACTGGCCGCAAGTGTGGCTGCTGCATGCTGCCGTGTTCCCCTTGATCTTGCTTGCGGTGCTCGCACCGGGGGCCGGTTCCGGACAGAGGACACCGAGCTTCCGTGAGCTGCTTGCCTTGATCCCTTGGCCGGTCCTGCTGCTTATCGGGCTGGCGCTCATCTATGTGCTCGCCGCCTTCGTGCTGCTCATCCCGGAGAGCGCTGGCGGCGCCCCGCTCATCAAGGACGGACACTTCTTCTTTAACGATCATGGGGTCGTTCGCGAAGTGACCGAAAGCGAGTTCCACTTTCAACGGAGTACCTCGATCTATTCGAGCGTCTGGGCCTATCTCTATCTCGTCGCGGCGGTCCTTCTCCTTTGCGCGAGGCGCGCTCCCAAAACGGAGCTGCGACGCGGTTGAGGCAAGGCCGCCCGATCAGATAGACTCGGCTGACAAGGGCCCGGCGCGGGAAGCGAGGTGCGTCATGGCGGAAGACCAACCTGCGGACGGCTCCGTCGAGATGCCCTCGACGCCTCTCGTGGTGTGGGCCGCGCGGCTCAGCGCCTATTTTCTGGCGCAGGGCGGCATCATGCTGTTGGCCTACGCCATCTACGGTTTCCGCACCGATCCCAACAGCTTCGCCATCGGCTTCCGCCTCGATCCGATCCAGGCCGCGCTCCATTTCGTCTGGGGGCTCGCCGGCAGCTTTATCGGCTTCTTCCGCCCGCGCTATGCGACCGCCTTCGTGCTCGCCTTCGCCGCGTTCTACTCGGTCATCGCGCTGCTCGGCACCTTCACCCACCACCATTTCGGCATGATGCTCAGCGAGCCGGCGAACCTCTTCCACTGGCTGCTCGTGCTGCCGGCCTGGGCCATAGGATCTTACGCGCTAGGCCGGAAGCGAGGCTTGAGCTGACCCCTCGATGTCATTGCCGGACTTGAGCTGCCGCGAGGGCTGTGCGGTTCGATGGCTCATTGCTGGCGCCGGGACCTCCTCCACCAGCGGCTTGTCCTTAGGCTTGATGCGCACGACGAAGAGCTTCACCGGAGCGTCGGACTTGTTCATGCCGCGATGGACGACGTTCGGCGCCAGGTAGGAGGCCTCGCCGGCCTTGATCTCCCTCGGCGCTTCGCCTTCGATCTGAAAGGTGAAATCGCCCTCGATCACATAGGCGATCTCATGGGCGTCGGGATGGATGTGCCAGGGCAGCGCGGCGCCCGGCGCGAAGGTATAGCTTTGGGCAACGACCTCCTTGCCCGGCTCGCCGGCCAGCGCCTCGGCGAGAAGCTGCTGTGCCTGGACCTTTGACGCGTCCTCCGGCTCGCGCGCGAGAGCAACGCCCGCGCCAGCCGCGGCGGCGAGCAGCAGAACGCAAACGACGGCGCTCCTTATTCTCATGGCCTCACTCCTTGTCTGCCGCTCCTGCCTCGTGGCTCGGTCATTTTGCTCCTATAGTGTCGAGCCAAGGGCCAAGCGATTCTTGCGAAGGAGACCATCATGAACGGAAACGTCAACTACGGCGTCGAAGGCGCCAAATACGGCATCAGCTTCGGTACGGCGCTCGCCATCGCCATCTCCTTCACCAACAACCATTCGGTGCTGTGGGCGATCATCCACGGCTTCTTCAGCTGGCTCTACGTCATCTATTACGTGCTGTTCGGTTAGAGCGACATCGGCCGAAACTGGGCCTTTCGCCTGCCGGCCAGGCTTGTGCCGCGATGTCGCAGGCGCCCTGAAAGGGGCAGGAGGCGCCTCGCCTCCTTCTCGGCACAAGGTTTTGCGGCTAAGGTCCCTCCTCCGGCGCCCCTGCTGCCGGATCGAGCGGTGGCGTCACGGGGATCAGCAATGCGTAAAGTCGGACAGC